>JAZQYE010000236.1:0-16379 GCA_045633385.1 Eubacteriales bacterium
ACGTGGTCGAAGTTATCGTCCTTGGTGGTAGCGATGCACTTGACGTCATAGCCCATCTTTTGTGCTTCCTTGTATGCCTTGCCCGAGAACTGACCGGAAACGGCATAGTCAGCCTTGCCGGTTCTCTTGATCAGGTTCATGGGAATAGCGGAAAACTGCGTAGATGCGCCGCCCTGCAGGAAGAGCACCTTGTAGTTGTCGGGAATGTTCATCAATTTACGAAGCATAGCCTCTGCGTCTTGAATGATTGCTTCGTAGTCCGGAGATCGGTGAGACATCTCCATGACGGACATTCCGGATTCGCCGTAACAGACCAATTCTGCTGCTGCTTTTTCAAGTACGGGAAGGGGAAGCATGGAAGGGCCTGCCGAAAAGTTGTAAACTCTGTTCATAATAAAATTCCTCCGGAAATTGTTTATTCCACATTTTAGCAATTTAACACGCTAAAGTAGAACTTACCATTCATTATATTACTTTTTGCGCTTTTTGTCAAGTACTTTTTGCAATTTTTCGTTATTTTTTTATCATCTTATGCTACGTAAGGAGATAAAGATAAAAAAGAACCGATGTGAAAACTCACATCGATTCTTTTTTTGTTGTATTGGATTAGCCAAGCTTAGCCTGGTTGATCTTGATACCGGGGCCCATGGTCGAAGCGATCACGCAGCTCTTGATATACTGACCCTTTGCAGCAGCGGGCTTAGCCTTGATGATAGCGCCGAGGAGAGCGTCGAAGTTCTCCTTGAGCTTGTCAGCACCAAAGGATGCCTTGCCGATGGGGCAGTGGATGATGTTGGTCTTGTCCAAACGGTACTCAATTCTACCTGCCTTTGCCTCGGCAACAGCCTTAGCAACGTCGGGAGTAACGGTACCTGCCTTGGGAGAAGGCATAAGACCCTTAGGACCGAGCACCTTACCAAGACGACCGATAACAGCCATCATATCGGGAGAAGCGATAACAACGTCGAACTCGAACCAGTTCTCCTTGGTGATCTTTTCAACGTACTCTGCACCGCCTGCGTACTCAGCACCTGCGTCGAGAGCCTTTTGAACGTTGTCACCCTTTGCGAATACGAGAACGCGAACCTTCTTACCGGTACCATTGGGAAGAACCAATGCACCGCGAACCTGTTGGTCAGCCTGACGGGAGTCAACGCCCAGACGAACGTGAACCTCAATGGTCTCGTCAAACTTTGCCTTAGAGGTTTGGCAAACCAGACCCATAGCCTCTGCTACGTCGTATGCCTTTGCTTTTTCAAACAGCTTTGCGCTGTCAATATACTTTTTACCCATTTTAGCCATTGTTCATTACCCCCTATCACTCTTCGACGGTAACGCCCATGGAGCGTGCGGTACCTGCGATCATGCTCATAGCAGCCTCAACACTTGCCGCGTTCAAGTCGGGCATTTTGGTCTCGGCAATCTTCTTAACCTGCTCCTTGGTCAGCTTAGCAACCTTGGTCTTGTTAGGAGCTGCGGAACCGGACTCGATGCCTGCAGCCTTCTTGATCAGAACGGGAGCGGGAGGAGTCTTGGTGATGAAGGTGAAGGAACGGTCAGCGTAAACGGTGATGACAACGGGAATGATCAAGCCGATGTCGTTCTTCGTTCTCTCGTTGAATTCCTTGGTGAATACGGGAATTGCCACACCGTACTGACCGAGAGCCGGACCTACGGGAGGCTGGGGGGTTGCTTTACCTGCAGGAAGCTGCAGTTTGATATAACCTAAAATTTTCTTTGCCATAATAAATTACCTCCAAATGTGGTTTTTTGCGGAAGAATGTGTAATAAAAAATTTTCTTCCTCCCACGTGCAACAATCGTTTGTTGCCGGAATTGGTCAATGAACCGCTTTAACCTCGCTCGTTTCGAGTTCGACGGGCATATCGCGGTTTCCGCGCTTGATAAGCACGGTAACGTTTTTGAGGTCGTCGGAAATGGTCTGTACCACGCCGCTGTAGCCTTCAAACAAGCCGCTCACAATTTCAACCTCGTCGCCAACGGCGAAGGCGAGCTTGATCTGCTGTGCCTGTTCGATATCCAATGCGGCAACCTCCTCGTCAGTCAAGGGGGTGGGACGGGATCCGGGGCCTACAAAGCCGGTCACTCCGGTAATATTCCGGACCGCATGCCAGCTTTCCTCGTTCATGATCATTTTAATATAGACGTAGCAGGAGAAGATCTTGTTCTCCACTTCCTTTTCGACGTCACCGTTTTTTTCGATAACGATTTCGGTAGGAATGCTGATGTCAAAGATCAAATGACCGAGTCCGCGGTTTTCGATGATTTTTTCCAAGCTTGCTTTTACTTTGTTTTCGTATCCGGAGTAGGTGTGTGCCACGTACCATCTCGGACCTACGTTCATTTCATTGATATCGCTCATTTTTGATTACCTTAAGCGGCAAACAGCTTTGCAAAGCCGTTGATCATTGCCATAAAGGCCTCGAACAAGCCGAGATCCAACAGGCAGATTACAGCAGCGCAAGCAATCAAAACCACAAGAACGATCAAAGAGCTCTTCTTGGTATCCTTCCAGGAAAGCCAAGAAACCTTCTTGAACTCGCTCTTGTAAACGACAAGCGCCTTGCCGATCTGCTCGCGGAACTTGATTCCGAGAACGATTGCGGCAACCAAAATCACGCCTCCGATTACGATCCAGATGATCGCAGCGGTGGAGAGACCGGTCTTTTCAGCACTTTCTTCAGCTTCTTCTGCAAAAGCGGGGATCACAAAAAGGGAAATCATCATCAGAAGGGCGCACAGAGCAGACAACGTTCTGCGCAGGGTTCCTGTCTTTTTCATAATTATAGATTCCTTTCTTTTCACCCAAGGATTATTTGGTTTCCTTGTGCGTTGTGTGCTTACGGCAGAACTTGCAATACTTCATGAGTTCCAATCTGTCCGGGTCATTTTTCTTGTTTTTCTTTGTGTCATAATTTCTCTGCTTGCACTCGGTGCATGCCAGAGTAATTTTGACTCGTGCATCATTAGCCATTTAGCGGCACCTCCCATATAAAATTTACTTGATGTCCGTAGGGGCATCTGTGTACCTCCCTCTGAAAAAGGAAAAGCGATCAAACCCGTTTGGGTGGCACAATGACCGCCGCTTTGCCGTGCTCAAATTTGCGCACAACAAAAAAGCCCTTGGGCAGAGGTAGAGATATTATATCACAATTCCATACCTTTGTCAAGAGCTTTTTTAGATTTTTTTGTTTTTTTCGGCAAGCTTTTTTTGCTTGCTGAAAGTCCCTATTATATAAATGATAGCTTTTGCGAAAAAAGTGGGCTTTTACGTCTCGATGCGGAAGAGTCTTGTTTCAAACTGTTTCATTTTCAGGTCGGTGAAAATGCCGTCGTGGAGATACGGGCGCTCACCCGTATCGGTATCGACCAGCGCTTTGACGTGCAAAGGCAGGTAGATGCGCTTCTCACCCTCGGTGCAAGCGTGGATCGCCACGTAATTGCCGCCCGCGTAAATGATATCGTCCTTTGTTGTGTAAACGTGCGCGCTTGCCAGCGTGGCGATCTCGCGCAAAAGCTTGGGCGGAAGATTGGGAACGAGGCTGACGACGTGACAGCCTCGCTCGCTCTCTTTTGCCACCACGGCGGGGGTGCATCGATCCTCAAAGTAGGCGATCGGATACGCGCCGTTTAATGCCTCTTGTGTAAATCTCGGACAGGAGGTGGGTACAGAGGGGAAGCTGACACCTTCAAAGCTTGCGCAAACGGGCTTTTCGTAGGGGGCGTAAGTGGTGGGAATACCCGTGAGCGCATCGTTTGAGAACTGCAACCACAGCAAGGTCTTGTCTTGGCGGCAGAGCTTTTGCTCGATGGCTTTTTTGAGTGCTTCGTCGGTATCGTAAAAGCCGGAGAGAATGAACAGTCGGTAGCGGTCGGCAGGGAAGTTGTCGCACAAAATATCCTTTGCCTCGTACATGTCGCAGGGCGAACCCATCATGGAGAGAGAATGGATCTGCTCACGGTTGATCTGCTCGGCAACGGTGTTTTGGCGACGCAAGCGAGCAAAGCCGCTCTCGTTGATGATATACGCCACGTCACGGCGCAGGGGTGCCTCGGTGCGTTGCTTCATCATATCGGCAAAGTCGGAAAAGAGCTGCATGATGCGTGGATCGTCAAATGCACCGCCAAACATATCAAACCACCAAACGGCGGCACCCTCGGTCAAAACGCGCGCGCTTGCCTTTTTGAGTGCGGAAACGGTCAGATCGAGGTTTGCGAGCGGTCTCCATACCGGCGTGGTGTAGTAATCGTTTTTGGAAACGACGTGGGGGAGCATTTCGGCAAGATTGCGGCTCAAGTGCGTGCGAATGTCTCCCTCGCAGAAAAAGAGCTTTTGGCGCAGTCTTGCGGAGGCGATGGTGGCGTTGGTTGACCACGCGCCGCCCGGCTCGGGGCGATACCCCGTTGCGGCAACAAAATCCACGTCGGGAGAGGAGAGCACCTTGGAGAGTGCAAAATGTCCCTTGTCGGGGTGGATCAAAAAGACGTTATAACCATAAAAGACGCCTGCGAGGAGCTTGCCGTCGGAGTGCTCCTTGACTGCGCGGCAGAGGTGCAGAATGGCGTTGGCAAACACGTCGCTGGTGAATTCGCCAAAATCGATGGCTTGCATCTCACGAGCGGGATCACGCAACGCGCCGTTGGTGGCGTAGCAACGTGCCAATATGCTGGGGAATTCGGGAGCGGCAAAATCGGTGCAGGGTTTGCCCCATGCCTCGCTCCATGACTCTGTGGTCAGGTACTTCTTTTGGAGCCACTCGCCAAATGCACGGCGGTTCGGCTCGGAAAAATCCAAATGAAAATCGCCGTTGGTATAGGCGTGATAGGTCCATTCCTCGGTCGAGCCTGCGGCAATGTGATAGCCCACCACACATTCGCCCCATTTGGAGTCCTTTATGTGATCCATTAGGGCGTGCAATGCGCGCGTGGCGTCCTCAAGCCAGAGCTTGGATGCAAAGGACTCGTGCAACGTAATGCCCTCGTTGTCCATGCAAAGCTCCTCGGGGTGCGCCTCGTCCCACCAGGAGGGGGTATCGAGATAAACGCGAGGGAACACGTAAGCTTCTTTTCCCGTGGGGCAGAGCATTTCAAGCGTGCGGTCGATCTCCGAAAAATCATAAGTGTCCTCACCTACCCAAAAGTGGGGAGCCATGGGAAAGAGCCCCGCATAGTGATTGATACCGTGGTCTGGGGCGTATGCGCCAAAGCTGGCAAACGGAATACCGGCCTTTTGAAAATCGGCAAAGATGCGTGCATCGGGGCGGTAGGTCATAAAGGCGCAGGGCTCCATTATCTTGCCGTTGACCTCAATTTTTGCTAAGCCGTCTATGATAACTCTTCTTGCATTCATAAAAACAGTTCTCCTTTTCCGCACTCATTTGCCAAGCGGCTTGAGCGCGCGATCCAAAAAGTCGTAGCCCTCGTTCAAAGCCCACGCAGGCGGACGGTGCCCCGTGGCGTGGTTGACGATCTTAAGGCGTGTATCGTCGGGTGCGTAGCCGTTGGCGCGGCGCATCATCTCGCCGCTTGTGTCATCGTCGTATTCACCTGCCAACAGGCAAAAGGGCTTGGGAGCGGCAAGCGAGAGAAGCTCGGTGTGATCCATGCCGCGTGCGCGGATTGCGGGGAGCTTTTCACCCCAATACCACACCTCGTTCCAATTGCTTTGATCCCAGCCAAAGCCAAAATCGCTGGCGAGGATCGCCTTGACACGCACGTCGAGACAGCCCGTATAAAACGCCATTTTTCCGCCAAGCGAGTGCCCCGCAATGCCAATGCGATCGGCATCTATGCGTGGGTCGGCGGCAAGGAGGTCGATGAGCAGTTGCGTATCGGCAACCAGCTTGCCAATACCGCTCCAGGAGGGGTGATCGCGTAATATCGCCTCGCCTGCATCCTGCCAGCGGCTAAAATCGTTGTACGTCTTATCACTTTGTGCGTACGTCAAGTGATACGCCTCTGCGCTTGCAACGGCATAGCCACGCCGTACCAGGTGCAGCATCATTTCAACACCGTCGTATTTGGAGAGATCTTTTTCTCCCGTAGGGTCAACGCCAAGCATCGCCTCGGGAAAGTAAAAGGGCACAAGCACGGCGGGGAGCGGTGCATCGGCGTGATGCGGCAGGGCAAGGATAACGCGTTGCACACTATGTGCGCCGTTTGCCTGCAAATAGACCTCTGCGCAAAAATCGGGATGCTCAAAGCGAGAGAGCAGGGTCACGCTCCTTTCAAACACATCGTCCTGCGGCGTACCAATAGCATCCAGCCATTTTTTCTTGATCGGATTCATAAGTGACTCCTTTGCAATCTTATATCGAGTATGTCTGCTTCATTATAATATGTACAAGTCTTTTTGTCAAGAGCTTTTTGTTTTTTTGCCTTCCACAAAGCGTAGAGAGCGTAAACGCGCCCTACAAGCAGTAGAAAACGTATCTTGACAAGCTGCGTTTGGTGTGCTATAATGGGGGTATCGAATTTACAAAAACGGAGGAACACGCAATGTTACACGCAAAGGATGCACCGTGTCAGGTGCTGATGTACCCCACCGATCCCCAATATGATGAGGGCATTCGCCATTTTCAGGGCTGTCCCACCGTGGCGGTGACGCGTGGCGGCAGAGTTTGGGCAGGATGGTACTCGGGCGGTACGAGAGAGCCGCACATGGAAAACTACAATCTGTTGACTTACAGCGACAACGGCGGCAAGCACTTTGAGCCCGCCGTGTTGGTCATTCCCAGCTCCAAGGAGCGTTTTGTGCAGGCGTTGGATATTCAGCTTTGGGTCGATCCCAACGGGTGTTTGCACGTGTTCTGGGTGCAAAACGATACCCATCCCGCGCCCGAAATTCCACCCGAGCGCAACGAGAACCGCATTGAGGTCGTGGTGGATGGCTACCTGTTCAACGATTTTACACACGCGATGTGGGAGATGGTGTGCAACGATCCCGATGCTACAAAACCAACTTTTTCGGAACCGCGTTACATGGGCAACGGCTTTTTGCGTTGCAAGCCAACGGTGCTGGCAAACGGCGCGTGGCTCTATTGCAACTACGATCAGCTCAGCGACCGTTACGGCTACAGCCTCTCCTACGATGGTGGCAAAACGCTGGAGCGCCATTACGGTGCCGAAAAGCTTGAAACGCCCTTTGACGAGACCATGGTATATCAACGCCGCGACGGAAGCGTTTACATGCTTGCGCGTACACGCTTGGGTGAGATCGGTGAGGCTGTCTCCTGCGACAACGGCTTGACGTGGACAGCGGCAAAGCTCAACGGCATTACGCACCCCAATACGAGGCTGTACGTTTCGCGCACGCCGTCGGGCAAGCTCCTGCTTGTCAAAAATGACGATGCCCAAAAGCGTACCCGTATGACGGTATGCCTCTCGGAGGACGACGGCAAGACCTGGGCGCATCAATGCTGTATCGATGCGCGCGATAGCATTTCTTATCCCGACGTGGACTTTTTTGGCGATACGGTCTATCTTATTTACGACCGCGAGCGCACGGGTGCCAAGGAGATCTTGATGACCTCGTTTTGCGAGGCGGATATTGTAAACGGCACCGTTCCCGCACCGTGGATCATCAGCAAGCCATAAGGGTATGAGTGCTTTGAAAGGGGGAGGAACTTTTCAAGAAAAGTTCCTCCCCTTGAGCTGTCTTTCGATTCTTTTATAAATGCGATAAAAGTTTTTGAGGAGGGTGTGGGATGGGCTTTTTTTAAAAAGACCCTCCCACAAATTCTATACAAAAATCAAAATTTACGGTGTTTTGCGTTCGCGGTATTCTTGTGGGGTGAGGGAGGTGGTGCGCTTGAAGTTGCGGTTAAAGGAGCGCAGGGAGTCAAAGCCGCAATCGTAAGCCGTTTGCAAAACGGTCTGCTCCGTGTTTTTAAGCAGGTAGATCGCTTCGTTTACGCGATAGCGTATGACGTAATCGGTAAACGATAGCCCTGTGCATTGCTTAAAATAGTGAGAGAGATACACGTAATGGTAGCCCGTATGCGCCGAGAGTGCCGAGAGGGAGCAATCTTTGTTGTAATTTTGCTCCACGAATTGAAAGATCTCTGCCAGCAGTCCGTCGGCGGTGGGCTTGCGCTCGGTGTATTCCGCTTGTGCATCAAACTCGCCGCAAAGCGAATACAGCAAGCCCTTGATTTGAATATCGGAGTAGGTCTGCGCCTCCTGCGCCCGAAGCATGGCGTTGACGTAAAACGCGGTAGGAACGTACAAATTGCAAAGGGGGAGCTTGTTTGCCGTGTTCTTGCTGTAAGCCTGCACCAGCTTGGGCGAAAAAATACATAAAAAATGGCGGCTGTGCACAGGCGTGTGAAAGGTGTGCACCTGATTTGGAAAAATGAGCATCGCCTTGCCTGCCTGCAGGGTGTAGGTGGTCTGCTCCACCGTGATTTGCAGCTCACCCTCGGTTACGGTGATCCATTCAAAGCTGCTGTGCAAATGCGGTGGAAACGAGAGGTTTGTGCCGCTCTCGGTCTTCCACAAATTGGCAAGCATGGAGTTGTCGGATTGATAAAACATTTTCCTCCTCCTTTTGTCAAAAAATCTTAAATATTGTCTATATATTATATAGGATTTGGCAAGATAAGTCAAGTCTTTTTTTGTAAAATAATAGGTAGAGACTCTTTCGAAATTTTGATAGAGGAGGAATAAAGCGTATGAGCTTTTTACAACGGGCAAAGGATCTGGTTTTGCAGATGACTTTGGAGGAAAAAATGTCGCAGTTGCGTTACGACGCCCCCACCATTGAGCGCCTTGGCATTCCAGCCTACAATTGGTGGAATGAGGCTTTGCACGGCGTTGCGCGTTCGGGTGTGGCAACGGTCTTTCCGCAAGCCATTGGCATGGCGGCAAGCTTTGATACCGACCTTGTCAATCGTATTGCCACCGCCATTTCGGACGAGGCACGCGCCAAGTACAACGAGTACAAGCAATTTGGCTCAACCGACATTTATCAGGGCTTGACCTATTGGTCGCCCAACATCAATATCTTCCGCGATCCTCGCTGGGGGCGCGGACACGAGACCTACGGTGAAGATCCTTACCTTACGGGTCGCATGGGAGTTGCCTTTGTGCGCGGCCTGCAGGGCGAGGGCAAATACCGCAAGCTGGATGCAACGCTCAAGCATTTTGCAGTACATAGCGGTCCCGAGGGCAAGCGCCACGGCTTTGACGCACGTGTGAGCGAAAAGGATCTGTACGAAACCTACCTTTGGGCATTCCGCTATTGCATCAAGCACGCCGACCCCTCTGCCGTGATGGGCGCGTACAACCGTACCAACGGTGAGCCCTGCTGTGCATCCCCACGTTTGTTGCAGGATATTTTGGTCCGGGAATGGGGCTTTGACGGCTACGTGGTATCCGATTGCGGCGCGATCATGGATATTCACAAAAACCACAAGATCACAAACAGCGAGGCAGAAAGCGCCGCGCTGGCACTCAACAACGGTTGTCACCTCAACTGCGGCAACGCGTTCCATTGGCTGATGGATGCCTACGAGCAGGATCTGATCAGCGAGGAGACCATCACCCATGCGGTGGAAAAGCTCTTTGAAGCAAGAATGCGACTTGGTATGTTTGACGATGACTGTGAGTACGACCGTATTCCCTACGAGGTGGTGGATTGTGCCGAGCACCGCGCGCTTAACCGCCGCATGGCACAGTCGAGCATCGTCCTGCTCAAAAACGACGGCATCTTACCGCTTTCCAAACGCCAAACGCTCGCCGTCATCGGTCCCAACGCCGATAACCTTTCCATTTTGTTGGGCAACTACCACGGCACCCCCTCTCGCTATACCACGCTCTTGCGCGGCATTCAGGATGCCTGCGAGGGCAACGTTATTTACGCACGCGGCTCCAACCTCTTCCGCAAGCCGGGCGCATGGAGCGAAAAATCCTTCCGTGAGGCGATCATCGCGGCAAAAAAAGCTGATACCGTGGTGCTTTGCGTTGGAATTGACCCCTCCATGGAGGGCGAGGAGGGCGACTTCTACAGCGGCAGCATTTCGGGAGATAAGATCGGTTTGGAACTCCCGCAGGTTCAGCAGGAGATGATCCAACAGATTCTTGCGCTCCAAAAGCCGACCGTGCTGGTCAACGTCAGCGGAAGCTGTATCGATCTTTCCTTTGCCAAGGAGTCCTGCAACGCCGTTTTGCAATGCTTTTACCCCGGTGCCGAGGGCGGAAACGCGCTGGCTGATATCCTCTTTGGTGACGTTTCGCCGTCGGCTCGTCTGCCCGTCAGCTTTTATCGCTCGGTTGAGGATCTGCCCGACTTTGAGGATTACAGTATGGAAAACCGCACCTACCGCTTTTTCAAGGGCGAATGCGTCTATGACTTTGGCTACGGCTTGAGCTATGCGGACGTAGAGGAGTGCCCGATCGACGAAAATATCGTTCGCGTCATCAATCACAGCAATATCCCGACCGATTACGTGGTGCTGAAGTTTGCACACGAAAACGGCAAGGAGCTGGTCAATTTTAAAAAGATCCATCTTTGCCCCAACGGTGAGGTAACGGTGGTATTCGACCCCAAAACCGAAAAAGAGATCAAATAAACCAAATACCAAAATACAGATTTATGAGGAGGAACTTATGGAATTCTTTCAAGGTATCAACAAAATAGCATACGAGGGTGCGCAATCGCAAAATCCGCTTGCGTTCCGCTTTTACAATCCCGACGAGATCGTAGCAGGCAAGACCATGCGCGAGCAGCTCCGTTTTGCCATGTCCTATTGGCATACCATGTGCGCCGAGGGCGTGGATATGTTCGGCGTTGGCACGTTGGATAAGAGCTATGGCTCTCTTGACCCCATGCAAAGCGCAAAGAACAAGGCTTATGCCGCGTTCGAATTGATGAACAAGCTCGGCATTGATTATTTCTGCTTCCACGACCGTGACATTGCTCCCGAGGGCGCAACGCTTGCCGAGAGCAACGCGCGTCTGGACGAGATCACTGCACTTTTGAAGGACCTGATGGCAGAGCACGGCAAAAAGCTGTTGTGGGGAACTGCCAACTGCTTTGGTAACAAGCGCTATATGCACGGCGCAGGTACTGCGCCCAACGCCGACGTATTCGCATTTGCGGCGGCACAGATCAAAAAGGCATTGGAGATCACCGTGGCACTCGGCGGCGAGGGCTACGTATTTTGGGGCGGCAGAGAGGGATATGAGACTCTTTTGAACACCGACATGGCATTGGAGCAGGACAACATGGCGCGTCTGATGCGCATGGCTGTTGATTACGCACGTTCTATCGGTTTTACCGGCGACTTTTACATCGAGCCCAAGCCGAAGGAGCCCACCAAGCATCAGTATGATTTTGATGCCGCTACCGTGCTTGCGTTTTTGAGGAAATACGGCCTGGATCGTGATTTCAAGCTCAACATCGAGGCAAACCACGCAACCTTGGCAGGTCACACCTTCCAGCACGAGCTTCGCGTGGCAAGCATCAACGGTGCGTTCGGATCGATCGATGCCAACCAGGGAGATATGCTGTTGGGCTGGGATACCGACCAATTCCCGACCAACGTCTATGAGACTGCTCTTTGTATGTACGAGGTGCTCCGCGCAGGCGGCTTTACCAAGGGCGGCTTGAACTTTGATGCAAAAACGCGTCGCGGCTCCAACACGGCAGAGGATATCTTTATGGCTTACATTGCAGGTATGGATGCGTTTGCACTTGGTCTGCGCATTGCCGACAAGATGATCCGCGACGGTCGCATCGACGGCTTTGTTGCCGATCGCTATGCAAGCTATCAGAGCGGCATTGGCAAAAAGATCGTTGACGGCACCGCTACCATGCAAGAGCTTGAGGCGTACGCACTTGCCATGGGTGACGTATCTACCAACGTCAGCGGCAAGCAGGAATATTTGGAAAACGTGATGAACGCAATTATGTTTAATTTGTGAGGTGTATTATGAAAAAATGGATTATGTCAACAGAGGCTGCTAAATGGCAGGAGTATAGCGCGGCAGGCGCACAGGATGCCGAGGTATTGACCATTGGGGCGGAGATCGGTAAGCCTCTTTACGGCTTTGGAACTTGTATCAGCGAGAAATGTGTCGAGGCAATTGAGCAGTTGCCAAAGGCACGCCAAGAGGAGATTTACGACGAGCTGTTCGGCAAGGACGGTTGCGGCTTCTCCTTCTGCCGTCTTTCGGTCGGTGCAAACGACTTTGCAAAGAGCTGGTACAGCTACGACGAGTGTGAGGGCGACTACGCAATGGAGCATTTCTCCATCGACCGTGACCGCAAATATATCATTCCCGCCATCAAGCAGGCGCAAAAGCGTTCTCCCGCGCTCCGTTTCTTTGCTTCCCCTTGGAGCCCTCCCACCTGGATGAAGAATCCCCCCGTATATAACTTCGGTCACCTGATTCAAACCGAGGAGAACCTGCGTGCGTATGCGCTCTACTTCCAAAAGTACGTGCAGGCGTACGCCGATGAGGGAATTAACGTAGCACAGATCCACGTGCAAAACGAGATCCACGCCGATCAAAAATTCCCCTCCTGTGTGTGGACGGACGGTGCCACCATGGCACGCTTTATCGTAGATTATCTGGCGCCCGCTCTTGACGGCAAGGCGGAGATCTGGTTTGGAACCATTAACGGTCCCGAGAAAAAGACGGAAACCAGACACCGCCAATTTCTCCAACAGGCAATGCAGACCAAGGGCTTTGATCAGGTCGTTGGCGGAGCCGCTTATCAGTGGGCAGGCAAATTCGGTATTACGCAAGCGGTAGAGGATTACCCGGAGCTTCCCGTTTTCAATAGTGAAATGGAGTGCGGCGACGGTGATAATTCTTGGGACTATGCAATGTACGCCTACGAGAATATGCACCACTACTTTAAATACGGCGCACGTGCCTGCGTATATTGGAATATGGCGCTGAATGTGGCGTTACCCACCAGCACGTGGGGCTGGCGTCAAAATTCTTTGATCAGCGTAGAAGGTGAGGATTATATCTATAATCCCGAGTTTTATCTGATCAAGCACTTTGCGAACTTTGTCAAGGAGGGTGCGGTTATGCTTGGTACCGACGGTGGGTTCAGCTCCAATGCTACGGTCTTCCGCAACCCCGACGGCTCTCGCGTTGCCGTGATCATGAACCCCTTTGATTTTGAAAAGGATTTGTCGATTGAGGGTGAGAGCTACGCACTGCCTCCGCGCTCCTTCAATACCATTTTGCTGTGAGGTAGCGTATGAAGTATTTGATCGGTATCGATATTGGTACTACGGGTACAAAAAGCGTTTTGTTTGATCTGTGCGGCAACGCGGTCGCTTCTGCCACGGCAGAGTATCCGCTCAGTCAGCCGCAAAACGGTTGGGCAGAGCAATCCCCCGACGATTGGTGGTATGCGGCTTGCACCACGCTCCGAGAGATCACCGCAAAGGCGAGTGACGGTGAGGTGGTCGGCATCGGTCTTTCGGGACAGATGCATAGTCTTGTGCTGTTAGATGAACAAAACGAGGTCATTCGTCCCGCTATTCTTTGGTGTGACGGACGTACCGTTGCAGAGTGCGTAGAGATCGAGGCAACGGTAGGCAAGGAGAAGCTGGTGGAGATCACCGCCAATCCCGCGCTTCCCGGCTTTACCGCGTCCAAATTGATGTGGGTCAAAAAGCACGAGCCGCAAAATTTTGCACGCATCGCGCACATTCTGCTGGCAAAGGACTACATTCGTTTTCGACTGACGGGCGCATACGCCACCGAGGCATCCGATGCTTCGGGTATGCAACTGTTGGACGTTAAGAACCGTTGCTGGAGCGAGGAGCTCTGCAAGATACTCGGCATTGATCTTTCCACGCTCGCACGCGTATATGAAAGTCCCGACGTCACAGGTTACGTCAGTGCAGAGGCATCCGCTTTGACGGGACTTCCGAAAGGTCTCCCCGTAGCGGGCGGTGCAGGCGACAACGCAGCGGCGGCGATCGGTACGGGTGTTTACCGTTACGGGCAAGCGTTTACCACCATTGGCACAAGCGGCGTGGTGTTTGCACCCACCGACCGACCGCAGATCGATCCGCACGGTCGCGTACACACCTTTTGCGCCGCAGTACCCAACACGTGGCACGTAATGGGCGTTACGCAGGCGGCAGGACTTTCGCTCAATTGGTTCCGCAAGAATTTTGCACGGGATGTTTCTTATCCCGAGCTTGACCGTGCCTGCGAGCAGCTCCCCATCGGTGCGGAGCGGTTGCTCTATCTCCCGTATTTGATGGGGGAGAGAACGCCGATCTTGGATTCCAACGCGCGCGGCGTATTCTTTGGACTTTCTGCTATGCACGATCGCTATCATATGGCACGTGCGGTCATGGAGGGCGTGTCGTATTCGCTTTACAGTTGCTTGGAGCTGATCGCTGAGATCGGCATCGACGTGCGTGAAATGGCGTTGTGCGGCGGCGGAGCAAAGAGCACCTTTTGGCGCGATATGCTGACAGACCTGTACGGCCTGCCCATTCAGATCAAGGAGTCCTCGGAGGGGGCGGCACTCGGTGCGGCGATCCTCGGCGGCTGTGCGGCAGGCGTTTACGCCTCGGTAGAGGATGGCTGTGAGGCTGCGGTGCGCAATCGAAGCACCTACACCCCCGACCAAGCAAAGCACGATGCATACCTGCGTTATTACGAGCTGTATCGGGATCTGTACCCCGCATTGAAGAACAGCTTTGGCGTATTGCAACAGCTTTAATGCAACCAGGATAGATAAAAAATCGGCAGAGAACTTGTTTTCTCTGCCGATTTGTGTTATAATGGAGTTGATCCGGAGCAGATGGATTGCAACCATACAAAAACGACGTTTGCGATAAAAGGAGGAATGACAATGATATTTCAATTCGGCAGATATACAATAGACGTTGACGTCGAAAAGACCAGAGCATTTTATGCAAGCGAGTCTTCCGTTACATCGAATGAAGTATGCTCCTGTGAATGTTGCCAACACTTTCCCAATGCAATCATGTCTTTTTCAACAACCGTTTTGGATTTTCTGAATAAATTAGGCATTGACCCTCGAAAGCCCGGAGAAGTATTTGGCAAAAAGAATGATTGCTCCGGCTGGTATCATATCGTCGGTACGCTGCAAAGCGGCAGGATAAACGGCTTTTTGGATGCTTCAAACGCCTTTGTTCCAGATGAAACGGTAGATTTTCAAGCATGGTTTGATGACGACAGTAAGAGAATGGGGTGGATAGAAGAAAGCTTCCCAAGCCCGATCTTAGAAATGTCGTTTTCTGTACGTTTCTCCGAAAAAACGAATATGTAAAATATTTTGTGACTTTTTTGATAAGAGTATCTCCTTTTTGCAAATTTCTTTTTTTGAAAAAACGCGAAAAAAGAAAAAATATTTTTCAAAAAGCTATTGACAAATCAATTTTGATGTGGTATAATATCCCCGTTGCGAAAGCGAATGCAGTTTGCAAACGGAACGGTTCGCTGGTGTGGCTCAATGGCAGAGCAGCTGATTTGTAATCAGCAGGTTGTTGGTTCGACTCCGATCACCAGCTCCAAAGGTCACACAAAAACGTGACCTTCATATCATGGGGGATTTCCCGAGCGGCCAAAGGGGGCAGACTGTAAATCTGTTGTCACTGACTTCGGTGGTCCGAATCCACCATCCCCCACCAACAAAAAACGCACTTTTGTCTACCGACAAAGGTGCGTTTTTTGAATGAAGCGCGCCTGTAGCGCATGAAGACGCTTCGCTAATGAAGCAACCTTCGGCTGTGAAGCGTGGCTTCGCCACATAAGGACGCGCGCTTCGCTTCATGTTCCGCTTGCGGAACACTTCACGCGAGCGTAGCGAGTGCTTCATATCGCGTAGCGATGCATCATTTGAAGACATACAAGGCTACGCCTTGATTTGTTTGTGAAAATGTGATATAATTAAGAAAAAAGAGGTGTGATATGGGCAAACAACTAAATTATGTTATGGATTTTGAAAGCTTTAAAAAATTATCACAGTACGCCTTGGAATTGGGGTGTTTAATTTTATATAAGGATCATACGGAAAAGCCTTCCTTGCCAAGCTCCGACCTTTCTATTGTCATTCCCCAATATAATAGCTATTACTTTTATATTCCAGAGCTTTATCCTTCTAATAAAATAACCCACGGTATCAATTGTTACGGCAGGTACTACCTGAAGGATGATTTATTCGGTCCGTTTTCCTTGTCTCTCATAGAAGCAAGCTTTTCTCGAAACAATACAGAGCAAGAGAGAATTTATGTTACGACCGGTTATTATGATGAAAACGAAAATTGGATTGCACGTCCGGAGTTGTTAACAAAAACTTATGAAAAAATCGCACGTCGAGCAAGAAAATTGGCACAAAAAATCATCTAA
>JAZQYE010000237.1:0-22416 GCA_045633385.1 Eubacteriales bacterium
CCTGCAACGATCAGCAAAATTCCACCGCCCACACACGGGAGCACGATCTCGATCAGCACGTTATTGTTGTTACCCGTTATATAATCGGTACCCAACTGCGATTTAGAAAAGCGTGCCTCAAAAACCAATTCGCGCACGTCACCGCTCGCCGTTGTGGGAACCCCACCCCAACCGATAAAGGTGTAGATGTAGCCCTCCTCCGCTTGCTTGGCGGGGCTTGCGGGGAGTACGATCTCGTCACCAAGCTCGTACGTGGCGGTGCTCCATACAACTCCGTCAACAAGGAAATAAACGTTGTAAACGATCTTTTCAATCATCAGCGTTACGGTAAGTGCCTCGTTGGGCATGATAAAGGAGGGCTCCTCTACCACCTTTACCTCACCGTTTGCAAACGTCAGCATCGCGCCTACGACCTCATAGCCGTAAACGCAGGGAATATCCAAGCGCACGATATCTCCTGCCATAGCGCCCTTTGCAAGCTTTGTCACGTTGCAAAGCTCGCTGACGGTGGCACGAATGGTATAGCGTGTACGGGCGCGGAGTGCGGTACTGCCGTTGACTGTCGGCTCCTTCGTCTCCAACGTCTCCCATGCTTCACCCGTTTGTATCTCGTAGCAGACCTCGGTGTCGGCATCCTTGCATTCGGGCAAGATCAGCTTTGCCTCAAACGGTGTGTCGGTCATATCCTGCCATTGACCGTTGTAAAAATGCAAGCGATAGAGGGTATCGTCCGCCTCCTTTGCGCATTGCAACACGATCCGCTTGCAGGAAGAGGTCAAATATGCATCGAGCTCCTCGCCTTCAAGATACAGCGAAAGCAAACCGTTCCATACGATCGCCAGCTCTTTTCCCTCGTATTGTGCCAGCAAAGCCGCCTCGCGCACGTCCAAGGAAGCCTCGTCCGTGTACACGGTAATGCGTTCTTCACCGTGCTCGATCTGAAGGATCTGATTGTCACCGCCTATTGCGAGCGGCGTAGTGGAATATTTTGCCGTGTAGGAAATATCGCCCTGCACGGGGGTGATGATCTTATCCCACCCCAAAAAGGTGTAAACGAATTGATCGGACGGAACGGAGAGTTCACCGCCAAAGATCGGCGTTTCGCCGTACGTCCACGCCTCGGTGATCACCTGATCGCGCACGTACCAGGTCACCGTAAATTGCTTGGGGATCTTTTGCATCGTACCCGTATAGGTCACGTCTCCCTCTACGGGGGTGATCTCGTGATCCCAACCCGAAAACTCATATCGGTAATACTGTGTCTCCCATGCGTTGATGGGAACCTGCGAGCCGGGAACGGGCATATTGCCGTAAGAGATGACCGACGAATAAGACACGCCATCCACCACCCACGTAACGGTATAGCTCCTTCTGGTCGCCTCATATTTGGGATAAAGAGAAAGATCGGAGGTGATACAAGAGAAAGCGGGAGTGGTTCCGTCGGGAAGAACCCAACCTAAAGGACGGTAGTAAAAGCCCGCCGTATCGGGGCGTTCGGGCAAAAGGGGTGTGGCAACGCTCTCGCCGTAATTGACCGTCATGCGTTGCATCAAGCTTCCGTCCACGTTGTAAAAGCTGACGTTTTTGAGGTTGCGGATCGAAACGGTGCGCACAAATTCCGACGTAAACGTCAGTGTTTTGGACTTGACAACACCCTCGTATTGCTTCAAAATGCCGTTTTGTACCTCGCGCATCAGCGTTTGGGTCAAGCTGTCAAACACAGGCGCTTGCGGTGCTTCACCGGGGTGCGCCACATACTCGGGCTTTGGGGTGTCGTAAGGGTTTGCAACAACTTCGGGGCCGCTTCCGGGATCTGCCACCACGGTGGGAGGTGTCGGCTCGGTTGCGGGCTGTTCTACCGTGGGACGCACGGGGCGCTCGATACGCTCGACCTTTGCCACCTCGGTTTCGGGAAACGCGGTATTGGCGGGATCCCAATCGCCATCCTCAAAATAGTGCACCTTGTCAATGACCTGCATCAAGGGGCGACCTGCAATCGTCCACCCCTCGGAGCGGAAACCGCTTTGGTCAAGACAAGTGGAAACGACGTACAAATGTCCGACCAGCTGACGGTAGTGATCGGCTTTTCCCATATCCTTGATGCGGCGTTGCACCAGCGTATTGCCGTCGTACAATGCCTTGAGTGTCTTGTAAAGGTCGCAAAAGTTTTGCTTTAACGCATCGTAGTTTTGCGTGTAGTAGGTATAAAGGGCACGGTATTTTTGATGCTCGGAGCTGTATTTGGCATTACGCAGATCGGCATACGCCTTGAGCAACACGCGCAAATTTTCGGTAGAGTCACCCGCAAGCGTGATGTCTGCCTCGTTACAGCCACCAAGGATCAACAGATCCTGCTGATCGAGCACCAAGGAAACGGCGTTACCCATAATATCGCCGTACAACTGCCAGCCGCGCTCCTCACGTACGAAAATAGACTCGAACATAGAGAGCTTTTGCAAAGCGGCAGAATACTTTTTGTAATAATCCTGATAGAGCGCGTAGGGCTTTTCGTTTGCGGCAAACGCCTCCATCCCGTCAAAATAGGCTTGCCATTGGTCGTAGGCATCCTTGGTGGCGGCATATGCCTCGTATTCCAGAACGTAGGCGTCGTATGCCTCCTTGAGCTTGGAGTAAACCGCCATTTCGGCACAATAATCGGCGTAATCCTTTTCCCATTGCTCGTAATCGGCAAACGCTTGATACTCTGCCAACAGCTTTTGATAAACGTTCATTTTTTTGACGTACGCCTGCATTTCGGCATCGGCGGCAGAGCCCTTTTGGTACGCCTCGTTGAGTAAGGCATCGATCACCGCCGCGGGGATCGCCACCTCCCATTGATATTGTACGTCCATATCAAAGTCACCGGAATAGACCAGACCGCTGACGCAAAAGCCGTAAACGCCGTTTGTTTCAACGGGTACGTAGCTGATGCCGTCGATCTCGACCTTTGCGGGAAGCCACGTTACGGTAGCTCCGTTACTTGCCACGTAGGTATAAGGATGCATGGTCACCGTTAAAATGCCCTCGTCGCCGTTGTAATCGGTGCTGATGCTGTTATCAGGAACAAAGGTGTTGTACTGCATGCTCAGATCTGATTCCGACCAATACAACCGCTCGCCGTCGGTCATGGTATTTTTGATCAGCCTCTCGTACAACTCGACCGCAGAAAGGTCGGTGTTGTTTTCCATACCGGAGTTTCCGTAATTCAGGGAGGGCAAGCTCCCCTCTCCCGCAACGGACAAAAGTGTGCCGCAGACGATAGCCGCGCACAAAAGCATTGCCAAACAAGCAGAAAATAAATATGTATGTTTGCTTTTCATCCGTACCTCCGTAAAAATTAAGATCTCACTCCCCAATATCATACCACATTTTTTGATAAAAGTCAACACCATTACCGACAAGGGAAGATATTTCCTGCAAAATTCATCAATTCCGCACCATTTCTTCCATTTGTGAACACATTGTAAATTAAGAATATTTTTTATAAAATCACTTGACTGCATTGAAAAATCGTGGTATAATATCATCACAATCAAACCGACAAAGTCGGACGAAAGGAGAAATAAAAAATGATTGTATTGTTCGTATTCGCCATTCTGCTTTGCATTGCGGGAGTCATTGCTTCCTTTACCATGTCAAAGCAAACCAAACCGCTCGTGCGTACGCTGGTGCCTGCCCTTTTGATCATTGCAAGCGTTGGCTTTGCCTTGATCAGCTGTATCCGCACCGTTCCCACGGGTCACACCGGCATCGTTACCACCTTTGGTAAGGTCGAGGACGTTACCTACGAGGCAGGCGTGCATTTTTGCGCTCCCTGGCAAGAGGTCGTCAACATGGATAACCGTAACCAAAAGGCTTCGGTTGACCTTGCCTGCTTCTCCTCTGATATTCAGGAGGTATCCGTAACCTACACCATCAACTATCAGATCTCCAAGAGCAACGCGCAAACCATCTACAAGGAGATCGGCATCGGCTACTACGACGTTATCGTATTCCCCCGCATTCAGGAGGCTGTTAAGAGCGAGTTTGCCAAGTACACCGCCGAGCAGCTTTTGGATATGCGCTCCCAGCTCTCGGGCGATATCCGCACCGTTTTGACCACACAGCTCCAAGCCTACAACGTGGTTGTGCTTGACGCATCTATCGAAAACCTCGACTTCTCCGACACCTTTACCGATGCGGTAGAAGCAAAGCAGGTTGCCGAGCAAAAGAGCAAGCAAGCAAAAATCGAGCAAGAACAAAAGAACATGGAAGCAGCCGCAGCCGCTGAGCGTGCTGAAATCGAGGCAAAGGCAGAGGCTGCCGTTGCAAAGATCGCCGCTGAGGCAGAGCTTGAGGTCGTTAAGATCCAGGCTGACGCCGCCGAGTACGCAGGTCAAAAGGATGCAGCCGTTATCGGTCAGGTACGCGACATTCTGGCAAAGGATCCCCAAAATCTGGATAATGAGGATCTGCACAATCTGATGCTCTACTACTACATCCTGCAATGGGACGGTGTTCTTCCCGAAACCTATTTCAGCACCGACGATTTTTACGCCATGCTGGCGGCCCTCGGCACGGGAGCCTTGAACGGTGAGCAACCCCAGCTCCCCTCCACCGATCCCACCACCCCCGATAGCTCTACCACTACCCCGTAAGCCCCACGAAAAAAGCAACCAAATCAGCGAAAGGAGAACACATTATGGCATATTCGTATCCTTATGACGATCCCGAAAAGGAGCTTAACCGTCCGCAAAAGCTTGCAACAAACCGCAGCATGTGGAAGCTGATGCTTTTGAATATTTTGACACTTGGATTATACAGCATCTTTTTCTTCATCCCGTTTTCCTTCGATCTGGATAAAATCGCTCCAAAGGCAGACCGCTCCAAAACCATGAACTACGTGTTTGCATTCGTAATCTCCATCTTTACCTTCTCTTTGGTACTGATACTCTGGCACTACGAGATCGCAAAACGCATTGAGCAGGCACTTGCCGAAAGAGATATTCCCTACTCCTTTGGCACCTCCGACTTTTGGGGCTGGTACTTTTTCGGATCCTTCATTTTTGTTGGTCCGTTTGTGTATTTTCACAAGCTTTGCACGGCAATGAACCTCCTTTGCGAGGACTACAACCACCAAGTCGCGGCAAAATAAAATGACATAAAAACAAGAACGAGCGGGCAAATGCAAAACGCATTTGCCCACTCCACGTTATAAGCCTACGGGGTCACATTAAACGGACTCCGTTTTCTTTTTTTGCAATTGCGGCAGGAAGAAGAAGAGCAAGGAAACCAGCATGATCGCAGTAAAGGCAAAGAGCACCTGCTGCGGATAGACCGATATTCCAAACAGCGCATTTCCGTTTTGTCCGATCTTTTCAACCAGCACCGCCGCCAAAAGGCTGGTGGCAAAACCAACCAAGCCGCTGATGGTCGCCTTGATACCAAGAATGTATCTGCGATCCTCGCGCGCAACGTAGTCAAAGCAGAGGTTCATACGACCCGAGTTCGTGCCGCCCATGGAGAAGGAGTACAGCAAATAGAACAAAATATACAGCCAGCTGATTGTGGGCGTACAAAACGTGTAAACGGCAAATCCCGTTGCGGATACCGCCATGCAAAGTCGCATCAGCGACACCCACGAATGGCGGTCGGCAAAGCGCCCCAAGGATCGTGACACGATCGCGCGCAACGCCGCTCCAATGGCGGTGATCAGCGTAATTTGCGTATAGGTGTAGCCAAGATCATTTTTGACGTACACAGCGGAAAAGTGCATGGATACCACGCTGATCTCGTACAGCACGTCAAAAATGATGACCGTGCGAAGCGCGTGATTGCCAAATACCATGCGCAAAATATCTCCTGCCCTTTTGGGCGCGATCACACCGGTAGGCTCGGGCTCCTTCATGCTGAGCATCAAGAACAGGTGCAAAAGCGAGAGCACGGTAATAGTCACTGCAAAAATGATAAAACAGGTCTGCACGTCGTCACGTGCGCGGAAGTAGTCCATCATAATGCCCGCACCCTGCGAAAACAGCATACCGCCTATGAGCGAAACGATCTCTTTATTGGCAGAAAAAACGCCTCTTTTGTTGTCCTCCACCAGCGACATGTGCCAGCCCGTACGGGAGGGGGTAAGGTAGTTTTGCAAGCCGTATGCAAGAAACAAAAAGAGCACAACGGCGGCAATTTTTGCCGTAGGCGAGATCTCTATCATCGGCACGCAATACATCAGGGCAAACATCATTTGGCTGACCAGATTGAGAATACTCACCCAACGCTTGCAGGGGTAGGTCTTGCGTACGAAAAACACCGCTAAAAGCTGTGCACTGTAGGCAAGCGATGCTATAGAACCGATGATGCCCTGCAATGCGGCAGAAACGCCGATCTCGTTTAAAATAGCCGTTAAAAACGTAGCCGTTACGCAAAGATGGATAAAATACTCCACAGCCGCTTCTACGATGTAAAGCACGCGACTGCGCTTGTATTGAGCAAATTCGTTTTGTTCCATAATGTCCTCCCAATTTTGATCCTCTATATTGTACTACAAAACCGCGCGAAATGCAAGCCTTCAAGATAAAAATATTGTCGATTTGAACGCTTGAATCACATTTGTTTTTCACGTCCGCAAGTCCCGTTGCTTGCCGAAAACAAACAACGGAGTGCGTCAAGCACCTGACACACTCCGTTTCGTTCATCGGACCGAAAGTGAAACCTCCTGCACACCGCCGTTCATGGGAGTGCGTTCCTCTAAGGAGAAGGTCTCCACTTGAATTTGTAACGTGTAATCACCCTTTTGCAAAGCACGTGACAGCTTGATCTGCTTGACTGCCATGCCGGGAGGAATGAGCCCCGAGGTATAAAGCACCTCGCCCGTATCCTTGAGCGTCATGGTAAAGCGGAAGTAGCACGGGTTATCCGACGGGTTGGGCAATACCATTTGCACCGTTTTTTCGCCTGCGGGAAGAACGATTGAGGAATACCCCGGCAGAGTAATGCCGTCGGCGTTGGCACTGCCGCTGGGCGGGATCCACTCGTGCTCCTCTGCATTTTTATCCACGTCCGATTGCCCCTGCCCCAAAAGAGAGCCGACTGCAACGCCAACGCCCACCAAAATGCAGACCGCAACTACCGCAAGTGCCAAATGCCACGGTTGCAATACGATCTCCTTTTTCGCCTTTTTGGCCTTTATAAGTTCCTTTGCTTGATTTGAAACAGGCTTTGAGTGCTTCATGCTTCAAGCTCCTTTGTTTGAATTCGATAAAAATCGTCACGCATTAGACGTGCACGGCGATACAGCTCCGTCAAAAGCGCGTCGCGCGCCTCGTCGGGTGCATCCAACGATTGATGATGCGCCTCCAAGACCAGATCTCCACGGTATCCGATGCGATGCAAGACCTCTAAAAAGAGCTTCCAATCGATCGTCCCGTCTCCGGGTAACAAATGCTCGTCCCCACCCGTTCCGTGGTTATCCTGCACGTGCAAGGAGAGTGGCATTCGCTTCAATCCGAGCAGAACATCGGGCTTGATTCCAAACGCATTGGCGTGCCCCGTATCGTAGCACCAGCCAAAGTAAGGCGAATTGACCGCCTCTACCAGTGCAGAAATGGCGGCAGGCTCGATCGATGCGCCCCACAGCAGATTTTCGGATAGGACCGTCACGTTGCAACGCTCCGCAAGCTCCAAAAGGGGCTTTGTAACGGTTGCATTGATCTGCACAAAGCGCTCCGCATCCGTTATAATCTGACCGTCGCGTTCCCGATAAACAGGATGTACGACAAGATACGGAACGTTTAAAATGCGACATACCTCAAAATTGCGGCGCATGAGCTCCGTGTGGCAAGAGACGTCTCCGCATGCGTGGGCTTGCGTATATTGTACCCCGTGCGAAGATGCGGTTTCGGAGAGATCCCATACAAAGCGCTCCCACGCATCGGTCACAAACGGAAAATCCGCTTGCTGTGTCCAATAATCCAAGCCGAGATCCAAATGCCGAAATCCGCACGCAGACAAGCGAAGCAGAGCACGCTCGGGCGAATAGCACGGAGGAAAAACAGAGGTCGTTGTAACAATGTTCATCATAGCCTCCCCAGATCGTAAAAACGATCTTACGGTACTTTTGAAATAATCTTAGATTACAAATTGAATGGTGCAGAATGCAGCGTAGATGCAAAGCAATACGATTCCCTGCACACGAGAAAGCTTTTGGCGAATGAGCGTGGGCACGATCAAAATGAGCATAACGCCAAGCATAACGGGAATATCCATGACCAAAGATGCGGGTTGACCGGCAATGGTGGACTCTACGGGTACTTGGAAGGGAGAAATGGTGGTGGCAACACCACTGACCAAAACGAGGTTAAAGAGGTTTGCACCAATGATGTTACCCAAAGAGAGTGCGCCGTGTCCCTTTGCCAAGGAGGTGATTGCGGTAACGAGCTCGGGCAAAGAGGTACCAAGTGCCACAAAGGTCAAAGCAATAACGGTATCGGGCACACCGAGCATTTCGGCAATGGCAGTACCGTTATCGACCAACAGTCTTGCGCCTACTGCGATCAGAGCCGCACCGATGACCAAAAAGATGATCTCCTTGAGAACGGAGCCCTTTTTGGAGGGATCAAGCTCCTCTTCCGCCTCCTCGGTGGTGTTTTCCTCGGGGTTCTTTTTCATTTGCCACAGCGTCAACGAGATGTACAATACGAACGTCGCGAGCAGAACGATACCGACCCAACGGTAGAACTCACCCAAAAAGTATGCAACGCCCATGTAAAACAGAGCCGCTACAAAGAAGAAAATAACGGGAATGATCAAGGATTTGCGCGCCGCCTTGCCGGGCTTAATGGCAATGGTAAGCGCCGCGATGAGCGAGGTGTTGCAGATGATGGAGCCGATGGCGTTTCCGTACGCCATACCGCCCGATCCTGCCATTGCACCCTGCGCGGACACCATGACCTCGGGAAGCGTCGTTCCGATCGAAACAACGGTAGCACCGATGAGCAATTCGGGCAAATGGAAGCGTCTTGCAATTCCGGTTGCGCCGTCAACAAACCAATCGCCGCCCTTGATCAACATGACCAATCCAACGGCAAACAACAAAATATTGAGCCAAAGCATAACAGTAAAACTCCTTTTTTGATATTGATGATTTACAACCACCATATTATACCATACTTCGACAGCATTGTCAAGCATTGGGAATGCATTGACAAAAAAATAAAATCATTTTTTGCAAGAGAAGACCAAAAACAAAAAAAGAGTAAGTCTTGCGACTTACTCTTTTTGGAGCTGGTAATCAGAATCGAACTGATGACCTCGTCATTACCAATGACGTGCTCTACCGACTGAGCCATACCAGCGTTCCTTGCGACCCCATCATTATAACAGATTTAAATGCTTTTGTCAAGCCCTTTTTGAAAAATATTTTTATTTTTTGTCATTTTTTTTGCAATTCTTTTTTCGGGGTCACAAAAACAGATTTTTCATAGATTTCCCTTTTGACAAGCAGGGACTGCGCCAATGACGCAGTCCCTTGCAAGCAATATCAATCTTCTTTTTCTTTCTCATCGGAAGCGTCGGACTTTTCATCATCCTCATCCTCTTCCTCGTTTTTATGAAAGACCGTGATCTCTGCCTTGATGATACGCTGAACGTCCATCTCGCGCACGGTAATGCTCATGTTTTCGTCGGTGTAATTTTCGCCCTCCTCGGGAAGACCGCCGAACTTTTCCATCACGTAGCTTGCAAGCGTTCCGCTTTCGGATTCCAGCTCCACGTCAAAGCGGTCGCTCAAGTCGTCCAGGTTGACTGAGCAATCTACCAGATAGGTGTCCTCACCGATCTCCTCGATCACTTCCTCCACCTCATCGTGCTCATCCCAGATCTCGCCAACCAGTTCCTCAAGGATGTCCTCCATGGTAACGATACCAAGCGTTCCGCCGTATTCGTCCAATACAACGGCGATATGCGTTTTGTGCTTTTGCAAAGACATCAACAGATCGTTGACGCGCTCTCCGTGCTGTACGTACACAACGGGGGTCATGATCTCGGTGATATCACTCGTGGTGATACCCTCCTTGCCAAAGAAGTCCTTTTGATGTACAACGCCGACAATGGTATCAATGCTGTCACGGTAAACCAAAAGGCGCGAGAAGCGGGAGTTTGCAAAGGTATCTGCAATCTCCTCTACGGGTGCGTCAACCGCAACTGCCTCCAGATCCATGCGGTGCGTCAGAATATCGTCGGCACGGCGCTCGGTAAATTCAATGGCGTTGCGCAGCAGGTTGCTCTCGTTTTTATCGATGCTTCCCTCCTGTTCAACCTCCTCTACCAGCATCAACAGCTCCTCCTGCGACATCTTCTCCTCTTCCTCGTTCTTTTTAAAGACCTTGGAGAGCAAATTCTTCCAAGCGGAAAAGAGCGCGTTCGGGGGCAGGAACACGTAGATCAACAAATTGATCACAGGTGCCGAGAACATGGTAAACTTTTCAGGAAAATCCTTTGCAAGGCTCTTGGGAGTAATTTCACCAAAAATCAATACCACAACGGTTGCCACGATGGTAGATACCGTCGGTGCGGCGGTATGCCCGTTCATGAGCTCGATAAAATACACCGTTGCAATAGAAGAAAGTGCAATGTTAACGATGTTGTTTCCGATCAGGATGGTAGAGATCAAGCGATCGTATTTGTCGCAAAGCTTTAATACCAGCTTTGCTTTTTTGTTATCTTTTTCGGCAAGCGTTTTAAGTTTTGTTTTGTTTACGGCAGAAAAAGCCGTTTCGGTGGCGGAAAAATATGCCGACAGCATTACCAGCACCACCATAATAAATACGAGTATCATAATTCTCCTCTAAAATCAATTTTTCGTCGCTTTTGTAACGTTTATTTGGGTCGGGACCATGTGTGCTTTTGCAATCAGGAATTGATCTTTTCGATCAGTCCACAGCAAAAACAGACGCAAAAAGGCGCACCCACCCTGTCCAACGCAGTGTAGATGTGCCGCTCACAACTCATATATTGATTCAAGGAAATACAGTTCGCATCGTCGCTACTGTCGCCGTCCATGTCGAGTTCAGTTCCTCCTTCTTTCAAGATTGCACATATTGTACCACACTTTTGTGGTTCTGTCAAGTTTTTTTGAAAAAATATTTTGAAAAATGGTATAATATTATTCATTTTTGGATTTTCGCTTGCAAAAAACACACGAATATGATATAATCAATGTAGAAAACCAAACGGAGGCAACGGCTATGACCTATCAGATCACAATACTGCCCGAAGGCAACACGTACACAGCTTTTGAAGGCGAGAACCTTTTGGACGCATTGGTGCGCTGTGGCTGTACCATTCCCGCCGCGTGCGGTGGAAACGGCACCTGCGGAAAATGCAAGGTACGCCTGTTAAAAGGGAGCGTATCCGGCACCGCCCCCGACGACAATGGCATGATCCTTTCTTGCCACGCCACCGTTACGTCCGACGTTACGCTGATGCTTTCGCAAACGAGCGGAAGCGGACTTTCGTTGTTTGAGGAAACGCAGTTGACGGGAGAGCACGAGGGACTCGGCGCCATTCTCGACATCGGAACCACCACGCTTGCCGCTTGCCTGATCGATCTTTCCACGGGCAAGATCCTTTCAAAGGTCTCGGCGCTCAATCCGCAGGGGGCTTACGGCGCCGACGTATTGAGCCGCATCAACGCCTGCTCCGAGGGAAAGGGCAAGGCTTTGCAGGAGGCGATCGTTCAAAAGACCGACGAAATGCTCGCTCTGCTCCTGCGCAATTTCTCGGGAGAGATCGAGGAGCTTGTGATCGCCGCAAACACGACCATGCTCCATCTTTTCCTCGGCGTCGATCCCTCCACCATCGGCGTTTATCCCTTTACCCCCGTGTTTGTTGATACGCAACGCATCGACGGCTCCGCGCTTGGCATTCGCGCCAAAAAGATCCGTCTGCTCCCCTCGGCAAGCGCGTACGTAGGAAGTGATATTTCGGCAGGCGTTCTGGCTTGCGGAATGCACCAAAGCCCTGCAACGTCGCTGTTTGTGGACGTTGGAACAAACGGTGAGATCGTTCTTGCACATCACCAAAAGCTGTTTGGCGCATCCACCGCCGCAGGCCCTGCTTTGGAGGGGGCTTGCATGGAGTGCGGCATGGGCGGCGTTTCGGGTGCGATCGATCACGTGGAACTGAAAAACGGTTCCCTTCACTTTACAACGGTAGATAACACCGAGGCGCGCGGCATTTGCGGCAGCGGATATATCGATCTTTTTGCACTCCTATTGGACCAGGGCTTGATTGAAGAAAGCGGAGCTTGGAACGAGGAATGCACCTCCCCCTTGATGCAAAGCTTTGAGGACGGCAGCTTTTATCTGACACGGGAGATCTACCTCTCTCAACAGGACATTCGCCAATTTCAGCTTGCAAAATCTGCCATTGCCGCAGGCATTGAAACACTGTTGCAAGAAAACGGCGTTTCGGCGTCGGAGCTGGATGCGCTTTATCTGGCGGGCGGTCTTGGCTATTATATGAACATCGACCACGCCGCGCGTACGGGACTGCTCCCCCCCGCACTTACCGCCAAGACCAAGGCGGTCGGCAATACCGCGTTGGCAGGCGCAAGACTCTGCTTGCTTTCGTCGGCGGCACAGGAGCAGATCGAGCATATCGCAACCGAGACCGAGATCGTGGAGCTTTCCTTCTCCCCCGTGTTTCAGGATGCTTATATGGAAAACATGATGTTTTTGGAGGGCTGAAAATGTTGGAATGGCTTGTGGATTGGATCGAACAGATTACGCCGAGCGTACATCAAATTGCTTGCATTGACCCCGAGGAAATCCCCTTTTCGCAAGAGGTAGTAGATGCCTGCGCAAAGAATTACTGCGGTCGCTATGCAAAGACCTGGACCTGCCCACCCGGTGTGGGACACTTTGAGGATCGCCGCCGCTTGTGCCTCTCCTACAAAAAGGCGGTCGTTTTTACCACAACCTATCCCTTAGAGGATTCGTTCGATCTGGACGGTATGCACGAGGCAAACCGCATTCATGAGGAGGTCACCGACCGCATCATCGCAAGCATTCCCAAAGAAGCGAATGCCGAATGCTTGGCGTTTTCGGCGCACGGCTGCCACATTTGCGAAAAATGCACCTACCCCGACGCGCCCTGCCGTTTTCCCGATCGGGCACGCGTTTCGGTAGAGGCAAACGGCATATTCGTGGTGGAGCTTGCGCAAAAGTGCGGCATCAATTATCACAACGGTGCCAACAGCGTAACTTATTTTTCTTTACTTTTATTTCGATAATGACGATTTTTTTCCAAAAACAACAACATATTTCTATACTTTTTATTTCAAAAGTGCTATAATTATTACAATACCCAAAATATGCAAAAAGGAGGGGCGGCATGTCACATAAATTGATCAAGCATTTTGAAAAATTGATCGACATCGAATTCCATACGTTTGACGTTGCCAAAAAGGAACTTGACAACGCATCTGCCTCCTTTTGCGAACGCTGTCCCAAGCCGTGCAACTATAAAAGACTGCACTTTTACGGCTTGAGCGAATCGATGCGTTGGGACAACAAATACATTTACTACTGCCCTATGGATTTCATTTTTATCGCCGTGCCCATCGTCAAGGAATACGATACGTTGGAGAGCGGCGTGATCGCAGGCCCTATTTTGATGGGAGACCTGACCGACTTTGAAAGCACCTACGGCATTACGCACATGGAGACCGCCAAGGTCAACAATTTGGCAGAGCTTGCCTCGGCACTGTTCTCCAACAGAGACTCACACAAAACGCTGACCGATATGAGCGAGTTTCTCAACTCCGTTTATCGAGAGCTGGAGTCTTTGCCCAAATCCGAGCCATACCCCATTGAGCTGGAAAAAAAACTGCAAACGGCAATTGCAAACGGCGACGAGGCAAAAACGAGAGATTACCTCAACAGCCTGTTGGGCAAAGCGTTCTTTCACTCCCACGGCAATTTGAAGATCATCAAAGCACGCGTTCTGGAGCTGTTGGTGCTCCTCTCCCGTGCGGCAATCGAGGGAGGTGCAGATGCAACGCAAATATTTGCACTCAACAACAACTATATCGAACAGATAGAGCGTTTTGACACCGCCGAAAAGCTGGGCACGTGGTTGACCAACATCGTCAACCGCTTTATCAGCTACATTTTTGAATTCAGCGACATCAAACACTCGGTCACCATACGCAAGGCGTTGGGCTACATTCGTGCCAACTATATGAACAAGATCTCGTTGGACGAAATTGCCGATTACGTGTATATGAGCAAATCTCATATCAGCAGGATCTTCAACGAAGAAATGAACGTCAGCATCTCGGGATACATCAATCGTGTGCGCGTTGAAAAAAGCAAGCTGCTCTTACACAACAGCGAGTTTTCCATTGCAGAGGTAGCGCACATGTCCGGTTTTGACGACCAGAGCTACTTTGCAAAACAATTCCGAGCCGAAACCGGTATGTCTCCCCGACACTACCGCGAAAAGATCAGACTTGTATAACGCATTGCATCAAACGAATCAATTTATCAAAAAGGAGACCTCTTATGTTTCAGCCAAGTAAAAAAACGATTGAAATGCTGGAGGACATCGAGCGACGCATCGATCCAGACACCGAGGAGACCTTTGTTGCGCAATGGCGTGACTTTAATTACGACCGCTTTACGGGCGACCTCTTTCTCCCCTACCGCAAACAGCTTTCTGCCCCCTCTATCGAAATGCCGAACGTTCACGTCAACGATACCATCAAGGATTACGACTTGATGCTACAGGGTCAGCTTTGCGCCGTATCCAACGCCCTGAACACAAATCACCTGACGCTTGGCTTGTGGGCAGGCTACGGTACGGGAATCTTATCCTCCGTTTTGGGAGCGGAAATCTTTATCCCCCCTCGTGAATTGAACACACCGCCCACCACACGCGTGCTGGGAAGCACCGATGCCATTCGTGCAATGGTCGATCGCGGTATGCCCGATCTTGATGCAGGCTTTGGCAAACAGCTCTTTGAATGCGGAAGTATTTTTGCAGAGGTCTTTTCCAAATATCCCAATATCTCCAAATACGTCTCGGTCTTTCACCCCGACCTGCAAGGCCCTCTTGATATTTGCGAGCTGTTGTGGGGCGGTGATATGTTTTACGCCATGTACGACGAGCCCGAGCTCGTTCACGCGGCACTCTCACTGATCACCGAGACCTTTACCGCCATGATGCACCGTTGGCGCAAGATATTCCCCTTTACCGCCGACATGAACACCTATCGCTTTTACCATCACCGCGGCGGCATTACCCTGCGCTGTGACAGCGCGACCAATCTTTCCCCTTCGCTCTATCGGGAGTACGCCATTCCCTACGACAGCCTTTTGTTCGAGCGCTTTGGCGGCGGTGCCATGCACTTTTGCGGCAAGGGTGACCACTACATCGAGGCGCTCTCCGAAACGCCCGGGCTTTACGCCATCAATATGTCACAACCCGACATGAACGATATGGAGATCATCTACCGCAACACGGTGGATAAAGGCATCAAAATTCTCGGTCTTGGCAGACTTGAGGCTTTGCGCGCAAACGAGCAGCGAGAAAAGGGACTGAATCATTGCGTCAGCAGTTTTCGTAACTGATACATAATCCAAGCCAAAGGAGAATCAATATGATACAACTCAGCAAAAAAACGATTGATATGCTGGAGGATCTGGAGCGTCGCATCGACCCCGAGGTCGAGGACGATTTTCAAGGTCAATGGCGAGATTTTCTGTACGACAAGTTCGACGGTGAGATCTTCATCCCCGCTCGCAAAAAGACCACCACGCCCTCTCTCACCTATCCCAAGATCAATATCAACGATGCGGTTTCCGATTACGAGCTGATGCTTCAAGACCAGCTTTCCATTGTCTCCAATGCATTGACCGGCAAAACGCAAAGCACCTGCATTCGTACCAACTACGGTACGGGCATTCTCTCCTCGCTGTTTGGCGCAGAGATCTTTATCATGCCCTACGAAATGAACACGCTCCCCACCACACGTGCCTTTAACGATACCGAAAAGATACGCGCCATGGTAGAGGCGGGCATGCCGAATTTGGAAAACGGATTTGGCAAAAAGGTGTTTGAGTGCGGTGAGCTTTACGCCGAGGTGCTTGCAAAGTACCCCAAGCTCGCCAAGTACATTGACGTTTACCACCCCGACCTGCAAGGTCCTCTTGATATTTGCGAGCTGTTATGGGGCGGAGAAATGTTTTACGCCATGTACGATGAGCCCGAGCTCGTTCACGCGGCAATGAAGCTCATTACCGATACCTACACCGCATTTATGGAGCGTTGGCGCAAGATGTTCCCTGCGCGCAAGGATATGAATCCTCACTGGGCAGGACTTTGGCACCGCGGCGAGATCTTGTTGCGCAACGACAGCGCAATGAACCTCTCCCCCTCGCTTTACGAGGAGTTCTCCGTTCCCTACGACAGTGCGCTCCTCAAGCACTTTGGCGGCGGTGCAATGCACTACTGCGGCAAGGGCGACCACTACATCAAGCAGCTTTGCAGTATGGAGGGACTCTACGGCGTCAACCTCTCTCAACCGCAATACAACGATATGGAGACCATTTATGCCAACACGGTGGATAAGGGTATTAAAATTCTCGCCTTCAACCGCGACTACGCCAACAAGGATAAGGTACGCGAGGGCGGCTTCCACCACAATCTTCACTCTTAAAGCTTTCTTCCGGCTATCAGGAAGATCAAATAAAAATTTTAAAAACACTATATCTTAAGGAGAAAAAATCATGAGCATTTTAGTTGAAATCAGCACCCTTTTGCAACAAGGCAGAGCCCCCAAGGTTAAGGAGCTCGTAAACCAGGCATTGGCAGACGGTCTTGCTCCCCAGAGCATTCTGGAGGATGGTCTGCTTGCAGGTATGGCAGTTGTTGGCGACAAGTTCAAGAAGAACGAAGTCTTCGTTCCCGAGGTTCTCATTGCCGCTCGCGCAATGAACGCAGGTGTTGAGATCCTTCGTCCCCACCTCACCGCTACCGGTGTTCAGGCAACCGGCGTTGCCGTGATCGGTACCGTAAAGGGCGACCTGCACGACATTGGTAAGAACATCGTTAAGATGATGCTGGAGGCAAAGGGCTTTGACGTAGTAGATCTTGGCGTTGATGTTTCTGCCGATACCTTTGTAGCAAAGGCAATTGAGCACAAGGCAAACATCATTTGCTGCTCCGCTTTGTTGACCACCACCATGGGCGAGATGAAGGCAGTTGTAGAAAAGGCAGTTGCCGCAGGCATTCGCGATCAGGTTAAGATCATGGTCGGCGGTGCACCCGTAACCCAAGAGTTCTGCGACAGCATTGGGGCAGACTGCTACACCAGCGATGCCGCAAGCGCATCCGACGCCGCATACGCGTTCTGCAAATAAGCCGATAAAAATTCCACTTTAAATTCAAAATGAGGATCGCTATGGCTGAAATGACCACAAGAGAGCGTATGCTCCGCACCTACCGCCGTCAAGAGATCGATCGTATGCTGATGGTCGATACCGCATGGGCGGGAACCCGTCTTCGTTGGTATAACGAGGGTATGCCTCGGGACGTTGAATGGGAGGACTACTTCGGCTTTGACAAGGTGGTTCGCATTCGCCCCGATAACTCTCCGCGCTTTGAATCCAAGGTTTTGGAGGATAACGGCACCTGTAAGATCTTTACCACAAGCTGGGGTCAGACACAGCGCGTATTTAACGTGCAGGACTCCACGCCCGAAATTTTGGACTCCTACTACAACTGCCGCGAGAGATGGGAGGAGGCCAAAGCCCGTATGCTGGAGTATCACGAGGATCGCATCCCGTGGAAGCGCTTGGAGCAAAACTACGATCAATGGCGCGCCGAGGGAAGATTTATGCAGCTTCACTTTTGGTTCGGCTTTGACGTGGCACACTCCCACCTGGTGGGAACCGAAAATTTGTTGATCGGCATGTACGAGGATCCCGAATGGATCACCGACGTTTTTGAGACCTATTTGAGAACGTCGATGGATCTCTGCCAGCGCATTCTTGATGCAGGCTATGAGTTTGACGGCATCTTTTGGCCCGATGATATGGGATACAAAAACACCTCCTTCTTTTCTCCCCAAATGTACCGTGAGCTGCTCAAGCCCTACCACAAGCGGGCGATCGATTGGGCACATGAGCGCGGTCTTGTGACCGAAATGCACTCCTGCGGATACATCGAAACGCTGATCCCCGATCTGATCGACATCGGCTTGGAGATGCTCAATCCCCTGGAAGTCAAGGCAGGCATGGATCCCTTCCGTCTCAAGTCGCTCTACGGTGACAAGCTCGCATTCCGCGGCGGCATCAACGCACAGCTTTGGGATAACATTGATCTGGTACTCTCCGAAATGGAGCGCATCATTCCCGTAATGAAGGAGGGCGGCGGCTACGTGTTTGCCTCCGACCACTCCATTCCCAACTCCGTTTCTCTTGAAAACATGAGAGCGATTTCCGACTTAGCACATAAGCTTGGAAAATATTGATCAAAACTTTTTTCGTCTTTGAAAGGAGACGCACATATGATGACAACCAGAGAGCGTATGCTCCGTACTTACCGTCGTCAAGAGATCGATCGTATGCTGATGATCGACAGCGCTTGGGCAGGAACCGTGCGCCGTTGGCAAAATGAGGGCTTGCCGCAAGGCGTTTCATGGGAGGATTACTTTGGTTTTGATAAGATAGCCCGCTTTTGTCCCGATAATTCTCCGCGCTTTGAAGTAAAGGTGCTGGAGGATAACGAAACCAGCCAGATCATTACCACCAAATGGGGTCAGACGCGCCGCGTGTTCAAGGCACAGGACTCCACGCCCGAGACCTTGGGCTGTTACTATGACAGCGCCGAAAAATGGCAAGAGGCAAAGGCAAAAATGCTGAATTTGGACGACCGCATTCCGTGGGATTATTTGGAGAAAAATTATCCCATTTGGCGCGCCGAGGGCAGATTTTTACAGCTTGTGGTGTGGTTCGGCTTTGACGTGGCACACTCGCACATGGTTGGCACCGAAAATGTGCTGATCGGCATGTACGAGGATCCCGAATGGATCATGGATATGTTCGACACCTACCTGACCACCTCGCTCACGCTCTGCCAACGCATTCTTGATGCGGGATATGAGTTTGACGGCATCTTTTGGTATGACGATATGGGATATAAGAATACGTCCTTTTTCTCTCCCGAAATGTACCGCGAGCTGCTCAAGCCTTACCACAAAAAGGCGATCGATTGGGCGCATGAGCGCGGTATGGTAACAGAGCTCCACTCCTGCGGTTACGTTGAAAAGCTTGTTCCCGATCTGGTGGACATCGGCTTGGAAATGCTGAACCCCTTGGAGATCAAAGCGGGGATGGATCCTTTCCGTCTCAAGCAACTCTACGGCGACAAGCTCGCCTTCCACGGCGGAATCAACGCACAGCTTTGGGATAACCTCGATCTTGTTCTTGCCGAAATGGAGCGCATCATTCCCGTGATGAAGGAGGGCGGCGGTTACGTATTCGCCTCCGACCACTCCATTCCCAATTCCGTATCCTTTGAAAACATGAAAGCGATCACCGAGCTGGCTCACAGGCTTGGAAAATATTGATCCCCAACAAACCGTATAAATTCTTCACTAACTGATTGAGGTTTGATATGAGCAAACAAAATATGAAGCAATGGTTAGAAGAGGTAAAGGAAGCTCCCCAAAAGCTGCCTATGCCCATTCTCTCTTTCCCCTCTGCCGCGCTGATGAACGTCAGCGTAAAGGAGCTGGTTACAAGTAGCCAACTGCAGGCAAAGGGTATGAAAATGATCGCAGACCGTCACCCCGCCTTGGCGTCGGTCAGCATGATGGATCTTTCGGTAGAGGCTGAAGCGTTTGGTTCTCAGATCCATTTTGCCGATAACGAGATCCCCACCGTAACAAACGCGATCGTTACCACGGAGGAAGAAGCAAACGCATTGCAGATCCCCTCCCTTAAGGCAGGCAGATGCGCGCAATACGTAGAAGCCATTCGCCTTGCAAAGGAAATGATCACCGATCGCCCCGTATTTGCGGGCGTTATCGGTCCCTTCTCGCTGGCAGGCAGATTGATGGACGTCAGCGAAGCAATGATCAACTGCTACACCGAGCCCGATATGGTGCACATCACCATGGAAAAGGTCACGCAGTTCTTGATCACCTACATCAACGCATACAAGGCGGCAGGAGCCAACGGCGTTGTAATGGCAGAGCCCTTGGCAGGTATGCTCTCCCCCGGTCTTGTAGATGAGTTTTCCTCCGAGTATATTCGCAAGATCGTATCCGAGGTGCAGACCGACGATTTTATCGTCATTTATCACAACTGTGGAAACAATACGCTTTTGATGACCGACTCCATTCTTTCTACCGGTGCGGCGGCTTACCACTTCGGCAACGCCATTTCCATGAAGGAAATGCTTGAAAAGATCCCTGCCGATACCGTAGCTATGGGCAACGTCGATCCCGCAGGTCAAATTCGCGGCGGCACGCCCGACTCGGTCAGAGAGGAGACCCTGCGCATTATGGGGGAGTGCTGTTCTTACCCCAACTTTGTCATTTCCTCCGGATGTGACGTTCCGCCCGACAGCGCATGGGCAAACATCGACGCATTCTATGCGGCGGCAAACGAATTTTATCAAAACGCTTAATAAACAATAAGGAACAACTATTATGAAATGGACACGAGAAGAATACATTGAGCTGATGACCTTTGGTGACACCAAACGTCAGATGCTGGTAGAGCTGTTCGGCCCTTTGGTTGGCTTAAAAGAAGAATGGATCGCCCAAGGTGCAAGCTCCGCGGAGCTTGATATGACGGCGTTCGATTTTGATTATGTGCCGTTCCTGTTTTGTGGCGGTGAGAGCGGTATTTGGAGAGGCTTTGAAAAAAAGGTCATTGAAGATACTCCCGAATATACCATTTCGATCGATAAATTCGGCAGAACCGTAAAGCTTGCAAAGGGTTACGCGACCATTCCCCTGCCCCTCGACTTCCCTGTAAAGACCATGGACGATTGGTTGAAGATGAAGCACATGTTCACCTTTGACGAATCCCGTATTGATTGGAATCAGGTCGAAAAGGCAAAGGCGGCACAAAAGGAAGGCACGCTCATTCTCGCTTATATGCAGGGTGGCTTTGATCTCCCCCGCGAATTGATGGGCGAGGAGGTTGCTTGCATGGCTTATTACGAGCAACCAGAATTGATGGAGGACATTCTTGCAACCGCCGCCGATACCGCTTACCGTATGTACGACCGCATCAGCGACCACGTGCAGATCGATAATTTGTTCGTGCATGAGGATCTTGCAGGAAAATCCGGGCCTTTGATCGGTCCCAATCAGGTGCGCGAGTTTATCAAACCCTACTACCGCAAGGTTTGGGATATGCTCTCTGCAAAGGGCACAAAGCTGTTCAGTCAGGACAGTGACGGCAACGTAGAGGCGGTGTTGGATGCATTTATGGAGTGCGGTGTCAACATCACTTACCCCTGCGAGCCTGCGGCAGGCATGGACGTTGTAAAGCTTCGCGAGAAGTACGGCAACAAGCTTGCCTTTAAAGGCGGCATCGACAAGCACATTTTGCGTGCTTCCAAGCTTGATATTTTGCGCGAGCTGGAATACAAGCTCCAGCCCATGATGCAACAGGGCGGTATGGTGTTCGGATTGGATCACCTGATCCCCAACGGTACGCCGCTTGAAAACTACCGTTACTACGTCAACACTGCACGCGAAATACTCGGTCTGCCTGCGCTCGATCCCTCCCGTCAAGGCTGGGCACGTCAGGCATTTTGACGTTTTTCCCCAAAGGAGACTCCCATCATGAAGCAGATCCCTTTTCAAGATCACATCTACACGGCTACAAAATTACCCGTAGCCGCAGGCGCATCGGTCAAGAGCGTCAAATCTCTCCCCTGCGCACTCTATTTTACCACGCAAGCAGGCGTTTTTGCCCGTCTCTCTCATGAGGGAAGCTTGGGCTGGCGCTTGCAGGCAAACGTCAAGGGTAGCGAATGCTTTGACGTCATCGGCGCGGCGCAATCTCTCTCCGTTTATATGAACGAGGAGGTCACCGACCACTCCGAGCCGATCCAAATGCAACAAACCGACAGCGCCGTTTTGCTACGTGCGCAAAACGGTTCGGTCGCCACTCTTTCTCTGGTCGATCCGTTTGATTTGAAATTTCTTACGCCAAGCGGCAATATAGCCGTAGAGCTGACCGATCTTTCCTTTGCCGACGGCAAGCTGGCGTTGAAGGGTGCTTTGAGTGATCCCGAAGCGATATACGGCGGCGGAGAACGCTTTGACACCGTCAACAAGCGCGGCACGCAAATGAACCTTTATACCATTGACGGTTGGAACAATTCCTTAAGTCGGATCGTAGCCAT
>JAZQYE010000238.1:0-1751 GCA_045633385.1 Eubacteriales bacterium
ACGGAGCTGACCTTGATGGGCGATGCGCCCAAGCTTTTGGATTCCCCCGAGGAAAGACCCTTGCGCTTGGCGTTTATCGGTGACTCCATTACCTGCGGCTACGGCGTTTTGGGCAACTCCGCTACGGTAGGTTACGTGACCTACGAGCAGGATTCCTCCCGCTCCTACGCTTACATGGCGGCAGATCTGCTGAACGCAGAGGTGATGCTTTCCGGAGCCTCCGGCAAGGGCATCGTTGCAAACTGCAACGGTGACCGCGAGGATATGACCTTGCGCCAGGCCTTTGCATGGCTGAACCGTCAGGGCGGCGAGTGGAACCATGATGTTTGGACTCCCCATCTCACCGTGATCAACGCAGGCACCAACGATGCTTGGGGCGGTGTTGGCGACGAGGAATTCATTAAAGCGGCAAAGCTCTTGATGGGCGAGGTACGTGCGGCGTATCCCGATTGCCCCATTCTGTACTGCTACGGCGTGATGGATCACACCAAGATGGGTGCTGTTGAGAAGGCCGTTACGGAGTTTAACGAGGCCAACGGCAAGGCATACTTCCTGGGCGTGCAGTCCATGCACCAGGTTCCCGATGAGATCGGCGGAGGAGGACATCCCAATCTGAACACCTCTTACCGCGTGTCTGCCCTGCTGGCGGAAAAGATCAAGGAAATTTTGGGTTAAAAAAAGAGGGAGCAAGTGCAACACCCCAAGTGGGGAGTCGCATTTGCTCACGCTCTTTCGGATCGTGGTTTTTACAGATCGTCTGCGTCCTGGATCGGCGTATCATCGTCCCGGGGGACACCCGTGTAGCTACCTGCCGGATCGGTTTCGCTGTACATACTCATCTCACCAATGAAGTCTGTAGTCATATCGTAAAAGCCATCATTGATCCTTTTCGGTGTGGAATGAATCGGGAAAGTTTGTCGATCACGTCGGTTGGTGATAACGTTTCGGATCGGTCGTTTTTTCGCCATAATCATTTGCTCCGTCTGTCCGCTTGAGTGTTTCTCTTTCGGACACTCATAGTTTAGCCGGATGGGTAAAAGATATACGCTTTTCCGGGTTGGAATATTTTGACAAAAAAAGAAAGGAAGAAACAATGCGGATCATCGGAATAGATTTCGGCGATGCCAGAGTGGGTGTTGCCGCTTCGGACGAGACGGAGATCCTGGCAAGTGCCGTATGCTCCTTGAACGTTACGGGAGTCAACGATGCGGTGAAGAAATGCGCCGCAAAGATCACGGAATTGGGGGGCGAGAAGATCATTTGCGGTCTCCCCTACAATATGAACGGAAGCGAATCCTTCCGCGCAGAGAAGACCAGAGTGTTTGCCGATAAGTTGGTAGCCGCCACGGGGTTGCCCTTGGAGTTTATGGACGAACGGCTTTCCACCGTGGAAGCTTATACGTACATGAACATCACGGACTTCAAGAGCAGTAAGCGGCGGGCTGTGATCGATGCCATGTCTGCCCAGATCATTTTGCAGTCTTATCTGGACAAAATCAAAAAATAAATTCCCGTAAGGCTTGACAAAGTTTGTTTTTTCATATATAATGCATAGCGTGCGCCGAGTACGGTGCGCGATTTCGGGGTGTGGCTCAGTTTGGTAGAGCGCCACGTTCGGGACTCAATCACCACGCTCGGCGTAGAATTTTCGAGAAGAGCCGAAAGCCCTTGAAAACACTGACTTTTTCGGCTCTCCCGAATGTCGAAAAATCATCAATTCTTCGGTCTGACCACATGTTTGACCACTTACA
>JAZQYE010000239.1:0-15453 GCA_045633385.1 Eubacteriales bacterium
GGATGAGTATCACGCATTGGTCAAGGATGTTTGGAGCATCCAGACGGTGGGAGAGATTCTGAAAAACGATTTTTATATTGGAACGCTTCGCTCGAGAAAATATCAGCGTAAGACCATCAATGGACCGATGGTTCCGGTTCACGAAAGTGAGCAGATCGTGTTCGAGAATTTCCACATGCCGATCGTGGATTATCGCACGTTCACAACGGTGCAGGAGCAGTTGAAGCTAAGGGCAAAAGCGCACTACCGCGGAATCAAGAAAAACGAAAATAACTATTCGGGTTTTCTTGTTTGCGGTGATTGCGGCGCACCCATGTTTGCCAGAAACCGAGACAACCTGAGCCGCTCCTATATCTGCGGAAACTATCACAGACGCGGCTTGAAGAGCGGATGCACAACTCACAAGGTTGACGTTGATTTTTTGGATGAGGTGCTGAAGGAGTATATCCGAAAGGTTCGTGACAATTCTGCCTCTATGATCAAGATTTTGGAGGAGGTCATTAAAAACGAGCCCAAGCACGTGGATTCCGGAAAGAATGCAATTGCTGCTTTGATGGAAGAGATCGATGAAGAGCGTGAGGTTTTGCGCTCACTCGTCAAGCAACGCGCAAAGGCGGCGGCAAAATCCGGGGAGAATTCGGTTACGGTAGAGGCTTACGACGTTGAGATTGAAAAATCCGAAAATCACATTGAGGGGTTGCATCATCAGCTTGAGCTGGCATCCGACACCACCAATACAATGATTCGAGTCAACCGTGTTGCCAAGACCGTCATCGACGTTTTCAACGATATTCTCGAAAAGGATCATCTTGACAAAAACGACATCAATCTGATTATCAGCCATATGGTTGTTTTTGAAGATCATATCGAGGTCAAGCTGAGAGCAGAGGTGGATGAACTGCTGCGAACCGGAACAATCGAAAATATTGGTGACACAGAAAGCGAAGTACCTGTAAATTTTGATCAGGACGCGGAAAATATCGAAAAAACCGAAGATTTCTATGAAATTGAGGTAGTCCAGCGTGCTAATAAGCAGCACGACAAGGTTTTTCGCGTCAATGTTGTCAGCGTGGTTGACCCCTTGGAGATCTATACTGATCGCGAGGGAGAGGTCATTTTTAAGAAATATTCGCCCATAGGGGAGCTGGCTGCGTTTGCCGCGCAATATGCGGAGACGTTGCACAAGACCTGCTCACTCTCGGTTGTGATCTGCGACCGTGATGCCGTTATTGCTTGTGCCGGTGTATCGCGCAAGGATTACGGCGAAAAGGCCCTTTCCAAGGAGCTGGAGCAGATCATTGAGAGTCGCTCTCTTTACGTTCACCGTGAGGGGGACGTGACCGTGCCCGTATTGGCAGAGGGTAGTGCGCATTTTGTCAGCTGTGCCATGCCCATTATCAGCGAGGGGGATATTGCCGGTTGCGTCGCTTCGATCTGCGAGTCGGGGGCTTCGATGCGCCGCGATGTGCCAAGTGGTGACGTAGAGGCAAAGCTGATCTTAACGGCGGCAGGTTTTCTTGGCAGACAGCTCGAAGGGTGAAAAGAACACTACCTTTCTTGCGTGCGCACCGTGAGGTATGTGAAAAAGACGATAACAGCGTGAATGTTCTGCTTGGAGCATTGCGCCGTTATCGTCTCTTTTTTGTTATTCGTTCTCGTTTTTGATGCACGTATAGGTGTTTTTGCCGCAAGCGTAGGTGACAAGACATCTGTTTTCCTCGGTGACTTGAAAGGTCTTACTGCCGTCTGACCAAGTGCCGGGCATCAAATTAGTGGCATAGAGCGTTGCGCCCGTGCCAAGGTCTATCTCAAAGGAGGAAAGTCCTTCGATCTCTGTGGGGAAGAGTGCGACCGTTCCCAAGAGTGTGGCGGCTTCGTAACCGTTGCCGGTGATGCGCTCTGCCTTTGCATTGATGGGGTGCTCGTTATCGGTCACGTACATGGCTTGCAGGAAGTAGTCAACCTCGGCCGACTCGGTCGGGCTAACGGTCAGTCTGCCGCGTCCGTCCTCGCGCACGGGCTGTTGTTCGGGGTCGCAAGCCTCTGCCAGATTTTCGCCGCGAATGATAAAGCGCTCGGTCTCGTTTCCAATCACGTCCAGCTTGGCGGCGGTGGGGAGCAGGCTGTCAAGCACCAGACAGCCGCCCTTTTGGTGTCTTGTAACGGCGCGTTTGCCATTTATCTCATATTTGCCCATGGTGTGCATCTGCCACGTTTTTTCGGCGGCCGGGTCGCGTGTGACCAAGCGGTCGTAAATAAACACGGCAAGCGGACGGGCTTCGTCGTTCGTGGCAACCGCCAATGAAGTGCGGCGGTAGTCGGTCACCTTATCGCTGTAGGCGTTGGAAAGATCTGCGCCCAACAGGCAGTAGGAGAGGTAGCCGTTTGCATCGGCTTGATCGGCGTGAAAGAGGATCTTGGAGCGGTTGAACATGGGGCGAGACATCCATTCCTCCAGCGTGCCGACCTCGCGGTTCGACCATGTATCCACCAATTGTCCGCCCGAATTGCCCCATCTGGGATCAACGTCCTCGTCTGGGTCATAGACCAGCATACAGTTGCAGGAAATGGTCTGTTTGTTGTAACGAAAATCCAAGGGAGAGCCATAATTGAAGAGTTCACCGGAGACGGTGGTATATTCGTAGCAGTTTGCCGCCGAGGCAAGGCTACCCTTGTAATAGATCATAAACACACCGCAATCCTTCCACTCATGGTTGCAGGAAAAAGCCTCACCCACCTTAAAATAGACCGAAGCTCCCGAAGAATGATGTGCCACGTACTGACCGCGCGGAGAGGGGCAGTAGCGTACGCGCGGCATGTGCGTGCGGTAGTCAAGTCTGCCGACCGTGGGATCGTCGAGCAACAAAAAGTCGAGCGCAACGGTGGGCAGAGGAGCGCTGCTTACGCTGAGCGCGTAATCGCGGAGCATGGGGTCACGGTATAGTGCTGAGGCGAGAAATGCGTTGGTGTAGTAGCGGTAGGTGACGTAGGACTTGCCCTTTCCTGCGGCGTCGTCACCCTCGCGGAATGGTTCACCGTCGGCGCGAATGTTGCACGCAAAGGTAATGGCGGCTTCCTTCATCACGTCGTCGCAGTAATGCTCCTTTCCGTCGGTCATGCAATGGATCAAGGTCTCAAACGTAAGGTCGCACATATACCGAACGGGGCCGTAGGACGAGCCCTGCCAATGCGAGCCGGAGCGGAAGTAAAAGTTTCGAGCAGGTACGGCGTGGTCTTGAATGCGACCAGCCACAAAGAGGTAGATATCGGGGTATTCATCGTAGGTGGCGATTCCGAGAGAGAGCCAATCGCGAAAGATCTGTGCCTCGGAGCCGTGTCCCGTTACCATGCCCTGCTTGGAAGGAGGAAAGCCGACCTCAAAATACGGGCCGAGCTGGTTTTGACAGAGAAAAACGATCTCCTCGCGCTCGTCGGGGGAGAGGAGCGCGTACGTCCAATCGTAAACGCAAGCCGCGGCGTACATAATGGCGCCGTAAGCGCGGCAAATATCTCCGCGCGGAGAGATATAAAAATTGCGCAGGATCTGCAGGATGAGGTCGATCGCCTCGCGACCGCGCGCTTCATCGTCCAGCAACGGGTATGCCGCAGCCTTGGCGCGAATTGCCTCAAGCATTTTGGGGTCAAAGGAGAACGTACCGTCAATGACGAACGGCACCTTGACTCTTTCCATGAATAATTTGTATGCGACCTCATGGTCGGGATGAGACAGATCTTTTCTGATACGCGGCAGGGTATTGGGGGTCATCATCAGGCGCGGGTGCACGCCCTTGGGCGGCAGAATACGCGGTGTGGAATAGGTAGATACAAACGGCTTGATCTCTCTGACGGAATGTTCACTGTTCATGTCTTTGCGTGCTCCTTTTGTTGTAACGTATATGTGTTATTTGCGCAATCTGTATTCGATGGTATAGGGGGCTTCATCCGCTTTTTGCAGGCGGATCAGCATGCCGTCACCGGGGGAAAGCGTGTGTGCAAACGCATCGGTGGAATCGCAAAGAACGGTTTGCAGACCGCTTTGTTTGCAGACCTCGTAAATGCGGTATTTGCCGTTGAGCGCAAGCGTAAAGCTATTTTTCGTCATGTAATCGCGGTTGAAAACGATCATATATCCGTTGCCGTAAGCGTCCTCTAACTCGGAGATAGAGATTCTTGCAGGGAGCTCATAGGAGAGGTACGCGCTGTCTGCCACCGTTTGGTGCAGGTCTTGGTAGGCTGCGCATTTTGGATCGACCGTTGTATCGTGGATCACGCGCTTGCAGTCGAGCGCCATCAGCGTTTCTCCAAGGCATTTGAATTCCTTGTGAATGGCTTTTTGGTCCTCAAAGAATTGCTCGCGCTCACCGTTTTGGTCGATGACAGAGCCAACGGCGGTAAAATGCTGTAGCCCCTTGGCACCGTAGAGAATGCCTGCATACATCATGGCGCGCACCATGGGAAAGGTGAAGAGCGCGGCGCGGTGCAGGTTTTGCCCTTGATAATAGAACCAGAGCGGCAGACCGTATTGGTGTCCGAGCTTTTTCATCAAGCCGAGGTCGCACCACATACGGGAGTTATCGAGCTGTGTCGTAAGGTGATAGCTCGGCAAGCCGATGGGGTAATAATCCAAGGAGAGCTGTGGGGGATCGATGACCGTTACGTATCTTTCCAGATATTCGGCAAAGAGTCCGTTATCCCACGTGTATTTGTCATTGTAGGAGGGAATGGCTACGGTAAATGGGAGCTTGTCGGGGGCGTTCTGCTCGCAAATATCTACAAGCGCTCTTGCCTCGGCAAGCTGATCGTCCTCAAATGGCTCATCCCAAATGCAATATCCCTTTATGCATTTCCAAGCGGCAAGCTCGTTGATCACGCTTGCCAGATCGTTTTTTTGATAGTGGCGGTATTTTTGCATTCCACCGTAGCGGTGCAGGTTTTGGTAAAGCAGATCTATGCCGATCTGCTCGCAGTATGCAACCGCTTCCTCGGCTTGCTCGGGGGAACACCAGCAGATCTCAAGTGTGTTAAAGCCTGCCTCGGCGCAGTTGTAAATTGCCTTACGCATATTGTTGCCTCTTGCCGAAAAGTTGGAGAGGACAAAGTTATCCTGCGTCCAAAGGCGGCGCGGATTTTTGAGTGGGAATCTTGCAAGAATTTTGTGTTCCACTGGGATTCTTCTCCTTCTTTTTGACGTGTTATAAACGGTGTTTATAACATTATAACATAAGTATAACACATCCGAAGGCATTTGTCTATGTAAATCCTGCAAAAAAATATGTAAAACGAGTGGTTGTGCTATTTGCGCAACCACTCGTATCCATATTCTATGCTGTTAGGTATCGTCCTCGTTGTTGCTGACAACGCGACGCGCCGCACGCAGAATGCGCTCGCGCAACCAATAGGGCTCAACGATGCGAAAATCGGCATCCATTGACAACAAGAGCCCCAAGAATTTTTCTACGCTGTGAAACTCACACACGTATCGGTCACGCGGCTCACGCGCAACGATGTAATTGCTCAGCTCCAAGGCTGTCAGCTTGTTTTTGATCTCTACCGTTGCCGAGTAAGGGATCTGCATTTGAATGATCGAAGCATCGGCACCAATCTCCTGCTTGGATTGCACGTTAAAGATCTCGGGCATATAAACGTCATCGTTATCGGAGGTCAGTAGTACGGGCAAAACGTAGGATTCCTCGTAGTAAAAGCCTTTGCGGCTGTTGTCGTACGCGACGGGAGCACCGAGCTCGCGGCGTAAATAGTCAAAGTCGCGCTGTGCCTGACGGTGAGAGATGCCAAAGCGCTCGGCAAGTCTTTGTGCGTTTGGATAGCTCTTCATGCTCAGCTTTTTGTGTAGCCATTGAATGCGTATGTTGGCGTTCATGCTCAGTTCTCCTTTCCTTAAAAGTAGGTATGACGATGTGAAGAATCTTTTTTTGCAAGCTTGGGGTGGCGCGCGGCGCGCAAGGCGATCGTGATCGAAATACCGAGCACGGTAAGCGAGCCTGTGAGATAGTCGGAGTGGCTGAATACGCCAAACAGAATTGCTGTGGGAATAGAGAAAACGGAAAGGGAGGAGATGACCAGTGTGCAAAGTGCAAGTGCGTAGTACAAGCGCGGCAGGGCACGATTGATCAGGTAGCGCAGCTCGGTGGTAAAGTAGAGCATTGCGGACAGCAGCGCGCATTGAATAACCAGCTTCAAGGGCGCGTTCATCTCCATGGAAGGATCAAAATAATAGGAGCCGATCAGCAGCGCACACGCCGCCGTGGGGGTAAAGCCCAACATGGCAATGGTGCTTGCGTGTGTGTGACCAAAGGAGGTTTCGGTCAAAAGTGTGTAGATCGCCGCCAAAACCAGCGCGACCGCGGTAGCCAGCTTCAGGGTAGAGGAGGTTTCCAAAAATTGCATGACGTGAAAAACGGCACTGATCAGGAAGCCGCACACAGCGGGGAGCGCGTACGCGATGTTATAGCCGAACGGAGAGCCGTGCGCTTCGCTTTTGGGCAAAACGCATGCCGCCGTAACGGCAAAGATACAGCCGATAATTACCAGAATGGCGGAAATGGTAGGGAGTTGTGCACCTTTTACAAAATAATTGGTGTCTCCCTCGTAGGAGACGAACATGGCAAGCGTTTGCATAAGCGCCGCCGCGACCAAAAAGACAAGGGCTGCACCGCATAAGGTGAATGAAACGTATTTTCTATTCATGTGACCGATCCTTCGTTTTCAAATATACTCCATTTTATTATATAACATAAATTTGAATAAAATGTGACGATTTGCAAGATTTTGCAAAATAATTCTCAATAAAGTGACGATATTTTGTCTTTTTGCTTTGGCGGGACTGCAAACGCGGAGGCGTTTGATTGCCCAAAAAGAAGGCGTTTTTGCGAAGGATCCTAAAAAAATCGTCTTTTTGATTCCGTCTTGCTCAAAAAGTAGGGATTTTTGTGCAAGATTGCCATACAGAAAAGCTGAAAAAGTTTAAAATTCTATAAAAATAACAGCAAAAAAAGGTTGCAATTTGAGGGGATTTGTGGTATAATTTATAGGCTTGATGTGCGATGAAGCGAAAGGTTGCCGTTTCGGGACGCCGAAAACGGGGAATTTTCGTGGAGTATGTCCGTTGAACCGGGCGAAAAGGTGTTCACCGTAGCATTTGCCGCGAACGCGCGGCGCTTCGATGAATCTGACTTTTCCGGAATTTGTCCCTGCCGTATGCTGAGGCGGTGGGCAAACTCCGCATTTTTCAGAGAGGTCATGAAACACACGGAGCGGTGTTGTGGTGATGCCTGCCTTGCAAAAACGCGGCCTGCGGACGAATCCCTTCCATATATATAAAAGGGCACCGCAGACGAGCGAAATCTGATAAGGAGGCAAAAACAATGGCAGTAAAAGAGAAGATCAGAGTGAGACTCAAGAGCTACGACCACGTTCTGATTGACACCGCAGCGAAGAAGATCGTTGAGGTTGCAACCAGAAACGGTGCCGAGGTTTCCGGTCCTATCCCGCTTCCCACTGAGAAGGAGATCATCACGATCCTCCGCGCAGTGCACAAGTACAAGGATAGCCGTGAGCAGTTCGAGTATCGCACTCACAAGAGACTGATCGACATCGTGAAGCCGTCTCAAAAGGTAGTAGATGCGCTCATGAGTGTTGAACTTCCCGCCGGTGTTGAAATCGAGGTTAAAATCTAACATCAAGCAACCTTGAAGCAAACATCGAAAAAAACAAAGACAACAGCCGAGTTGTTGGCTCAAAACTGAGTCGAAAATGATCGGTAACTTTGTAAGTCATGTTGGCGATGCGCTCGTCAACCAATAATTTACAGGAGGAAAAACAAAATGAAAAAGGCTATTATCGGTAAAAAACTCGGTATGACGCAGATTTTCGACGAGGTCGGAAACGTCATCCCCGTAACCATTATCGAAGCCGGTCCGTGCGTAGTTGCACAAAAGAAGACCGTTGAAAAGGACGGCTACAATGCTTTGCAGCTTGGCTTTGCAGAAGTTAAGGAAAAGCATTTGACCAAACCCGAGATCGGACACTTTGCTAAGGCAAACGTTCCCATGAAGAAGCACCTCAAGGAATTCCGCCTTGATGACTGCTCCGCAAACGTAGGTGACTTCATCACAGTCGATACCTTCGCCGCAGGCGACAAGGTCGACGTAACAGGTATGACGAAGGGCCGCGGTTACACCGGCGCGATCAAGAGATGGAACCTGCACATGCTTGGCAAGACTCACGGTATCGGTCCTATCCACCGTCAGTCCGGATCTATGGGTGTTATCGACCCTGCGAGAATCTTCAAGAACAAGAAGATGGCAGGTCAGTACGGTAACGAGCAGGTAACTGTTCAAAACTTGAAAGTTGTTAAAATCGACAGCGAGAAGAACCTGATCGCCATCAAGGGCGCTATTCCCGGCGCTAAGGACGGCATCGTGTTCATCCGCGACTCGGTAAAAGCATAAGCGGAAGGAGGAAATAAACAATGCCAATCGTAAAAATCGTTAATATGTCCGGCGCAGAAGTCGGCGAGCTGACACTGAATGATGCAATCTTCGGTGCAGATGTAAACGGCGCTGTCCTCCATGCTGCGGTCAGAACCTATCTGATGAATCAGAGACAGGGCACCCAGTCCACTCTTACCCGCACCGAGGTTTCCGGTGGTGGAAGAAAGCCCTGGAGACAAAAGGGCACCGGTAGAGCACGTCAGGGCTCCACTCGCGCTCCTCAGTGGACGCACGGCGGTATCGCACTTGGCCCCAAGCCTCGTGACTATCGCATTGCAATGAACAAGAAGACGCGCCGCGTTGCTCTGTTCAGCGCACTTTCCGATAAGGTTGCAAACGGCAATCTCGTAATTGTTGATACCCTCGCTCTGGAAGGCAACAAGCCCTCTACCAAGGCTATGGCAACCATGTTCAAGGCTTTCGGCTTTGAAAAGACTTACACGAAGAACTATAAGACCGTTACCGTTGAGGACGGCAACCGCGTATATGGCACCGCTACCCGTGAGGCTGTAAAGGCACAGAGTGCTCTGGTCGTTCTGAACGGCACGCAGGATGCAAACGCAGCAGTCATTTTGAGCTGCAACAACATTCCCAATGTTAAGACCACTCAGAGCACCACGCTTAACGTCTATGACATTCTGAATGCTGAAAAGCTTGTTTTGACCGTTGACGCGGTGAAGAAACTTGAGGAGGTGTACGCATAATGAAAACGGCTCAGGATATTATTATCAGACCTATCATTACCGAAAACTCCATGGACCTGCTCGCTTCTAAGACCTATGTCTTCGAGGTTCGCAAGGATTCTACCAAGCCCGAGATCGCAAAGGCTGTTGAGGAAGTTTTCAAGGCAGATAAGGTTAAGGTCGCAAGCGTTCGCACCATCAATATGAAGAAGAAGCCCAAGAGACTCGGTGTACACTTCGGTTACACTTCCGAATGGAAAAAGGCAATCGTTACTTTGACTGCTGATTCCGGCGAGATCGAGTTCTTCGCAGGCCTCAACTGAGAGTAGGAGGTAACGAGAATGCCTACAGTTAAGTATAAGCCTACAACACCGGCCAGAAGAAACATGTCTGTTCCTTCTTTCGAGGAGATCACGAAGTTCTCTCCCGAAAAGAGCCTGATTGTAACTAAGAAGAAGCACGCTGGTCGTAACAGCTACGGCCGCATTACCGTTCGTCACAGAGGCGGCGGAAACAAGATCAAGTACAGAATCATCGACTTCAAGCGTCAGAATGCTAACGCTAACACCGTCGTTGGTATCGAGTACGACCCTAACCGTACCGCGTATATCGCACTCCTGCAGGATACCGAGGGCACCAAGAGCTACGTAATCGCTCCCGAAGGCCTGAAGGCAGGTGACGTGATCTACTCCGGTCCCGAGGCTGATATCAAGCCCGGTAACACCCTTCCCATTGCAAACATCCCCGTTGGTACCGTTATCAACAACATCGAGATTTACCCCGGCAAGGGCGCACAGCTCGTTCGCTCTGCAGGCGCTATGGCTCAGTTGGTTTCTAAGGAAGCTAACGGCATGGCACAGGTAAGACTTCCCTCCGGCGAGGTTCGCTTCATCCGTTTGGATTGCAAGGCGACCATCGGTCAGGTAGGCAACGTTGAGCACGATACCGTTAAGGTTGGTAAAGCAGGTAAGACCAGACATAAGGGCATCCGTCCTACTGTTCGCGGTTCCGTAATGAACCCCTGCGATCACCCTCACGGTGGTGGTGAAGGTAAGTCTCCCATCGGTCATCCCGGCCCGGTTACTCCTTGGGGTAAGCCTGCTCTGGGTTATAAGACCAGAAATAAGAAGTCGCGTACCGATAAGTTCATCGTAAAGCGCAGAAATGCTAAATAAGGAGGGAATATAAAATGAGCAGAAGCCTTAAAAAAGCACCTTACGTTGAGGAAAAGCTCTACAATCGTATTTGCGAAATGAACGCAAAGAACGAGAAGAAGGTCCTCAAGACTTGGTCCCGTTCCTCTACCATATTCCCGGAATTTGTCGGTCACACCATCGCAGTTCATGATGGCAAAAAGCATGTTCCGGTGTATGTAACAGAGGACATGGTTGGTCACAAACTGGGTGAGTTTGCCTTGACTCGTACCTTCAAGGGTCACGCAGGCTCCAAAACTTCCAATAACGGTAAATAATTGAAAGGGGAAAATTGAAATGGAAGCAAAAGCTTATCTTAAATACGCAAGAATTTCCCCTCGCAAGGTTCAGATCGTTCTCGACCTGATCCGTGGCAAAGATGTTGCTACCGCTATGGGAATTCTGAAGAACAAGCCCCGCGCGGCTTCTGAGCTTCTCATCAAGCTCCTGAACAGCGCGATTGCAAATGCAGAAAACAATTTCCAAATGGATGCTTCGAAGCTGTACGTTTCCGAGTGCTTCGTATGCGCAGGCCCCACTCTTAAGAGAATTATGCCTCGCGCAAAGGGAAGCGCAGACCGCATCCTGAAGAGAACCAGCCACATCACCATGGCTGTTAAGGAAAGAGACTGAGAGAGGAGGAAACAACTAAATGGGTCAGAAAGTAAATCCCCACGGCATTAGAGTGGGTGTGATTAAAAACTGGGATTCAAGATGGTTTGCAAAGGACGAAGTCTTTGGAGATACCCTTGTTTCCGACTACAATGTCAGAAAGTACCTGAAGAAGGAATTGTATGATGCAGGTGTTTCTAAGATCGAGATCGAGCGCGACGGCCACAGAGTCAGAGTGTTCGTAAACTGCGCTAAGCCCGGTATGGTTATCGGTCGCGGCGGTGTTGAGATCGAGAAGTACAGACTCCAGCTGGAGAAGATGGTTGGTATGCCCGTATCCCTCAACGTTGTTGAGATCCGTCAGCCCGACCTCGACGCACAGCTGGTTGCAGAGAATATTGCAAAGCAGCTTGAGGGTCGTGTTGCATTCCGCCGCGCTATGAAGATGGCGATCCGCAACACCATGAGACTTGGTGCAAAGGGTATCAAGATCAACTGCAGCGGCCGTCTTGCCGGTGCCGAGATCGCTCGTTCCGAGCACTACCACGAGGGTACCATTCCGCTTCAGACCTTGAGAGCTGATATCGAGTATGGTTTTGCAGAAGCAAACACCACCTACGGTAAGATCGGTGTTAAGGTTTGGATCTACAAGGGCGAGATCCTCAATGAGGTAAACCGTCCCGGTAGCGCTCCTCGCCGTAACGATCGCAGAAACGATCGCGGTGAGCGCAGAGATAACAACCGCCGCAACGACCGTGCTCCCCGCAACAACGGTGAGCGCCGTGACAATCGCAACGGTAACTTCCGTGGCGAGCGTAAAGAGAGAACTCCTAGAGAAGGAGGCGCGAAATAATCATGTTAATGCCGAAAAGAGTTAAATTCCGTCGCGTACAGCGCGGAAGACTGAAGGGTAAGGCATCCCGCGGAACCGAGTTGAGCAACGGCCTTTACGGTCTGGTTGCAACCGAGCCCGCTTGGATCACCAGCAACCAAATCGAGGCTGCCCGTATCGCTATGACGCGTTATATTCGCCGTGGCGGTAAGGTTTGGATCAAGATTTTCCCGGATAAGCCCATCACCGAGAAGCCCGCTGAAACCCGTATGGGTTCCGGTAAGGGTTCCCCCGAGTACTGGGTAGCAGTTGTTAAGCCGGGCAGAATTCTGTTCGAAATGGACGGCGTTGCCGAGGATGTTGCAAAAGAAGCTATGCGTCTTGCCGGACATAAGCTCCCGATTAAGACGAAGTTCATTTCCAGAGCAGAAGCAAAGGAGGGTTAATCAATGAAAGCAGCAGAACTCAGAACCATGTCTGTGGAGGCTCTTGAGGAAAAGCTGAAGGAACTTAAGTCCGAGCTTTTCAATCTTCGCTTCCAGCATGCAATCAACCAACTTGACAACCCTCACAAAATGACTGAAGTAAAGCACGACATCGCTCGTGTGATGACGGTACTTCAGGAAATGAAGAAGGAGGCGTAAGTCATGGCAGAAGAAAGAGCACTCAGAAAAACCAGAGTGGGTATGGTTGTCAGCGACAAGATGGATAAGACCGTTGTTGTTGCTATCGAGGACAACGTAAAGCACCCCATTTACGGTAAGATCATTAAGAGAACCTTGAAGGTTCACGCACAAGACGATAACAATGCTTGCGGCGTTGGCGACAAGGTTGAAATTATGGAGACAAGACCCCTTTCCAAGACGAAGAGATGGCGTGTTGTCGAGATCATTGAAAAAGCAAAGTAATTTGCTTTTTCAGTGACCATTCACTTATTCGAATAGTAAATACGTCGTAGCGTATTGAATCAGTAGGAGGAAATTAAAGTGATTCAGCAGCAAACATTAATGAAGGTTGCAGATAACACCGGTGCTAAGGAGCTGATGTGCATCAGAGTTCTTGGCGGTACCGGCAGAAGATATGCCAACATTGGTGATATCGTTGTTTGCGCCGTTAAAAAGGCAGCTCCCGGCGGCGTCGTTAAAAAGGGTGACGTTGTAAAGGCAGTTGTAGTAAGAACCGTTCACGGTGTTAAGAGAGCAGATGGCTCTTATATCAAGTTTGATGAAAACGCAGCAGTGGTCATTCGTGAGGACAAGACTCCTCGCGGAACCCGTATCTTTGGCCCTGTTGCAAGAGAGCTCCGCGACAAGGATTACCTCAAGATCCTGTCTCTGGCTCCCGAAGTACTTTGATGGAGGTATTGAACAATGGCAAAGATGCACATTAAAAAGGGTGACACCGTTGTTGTTCTCTCCGGAGATGACGCAGGTGTTCAGGGCGAGGTAATCGCAGTTTCTCCCGAAGAGGGAAAAGCAATCGTGAAGGGTGTTAACATCATTCACAAGCACGTAAAGCCCCGTAAACAGGGCGAAGCCGGCGGCATCATCGATGCTGAGGGCGCTATCTACGCTTCTAACGTAGCTCTTTACTGCGCTAACTGCAAGCAGGGCGTTCGTGTAAAGCATGAGGTCGTTGATGGCAAAAAGGTCCGCGTTTGCGCAAAATGCGGCAAGAAGTTTGATTGAGGAGGGTTAGGCAATCATGGCAAGAATGAAAGATATGTACAAAGCTGAAATTGCTCCCGCACTCATGAAGCAATTCAACTACAAGAGCGTTATGCAGATTCCGAAGCTTGATAAGATCGTTATCAACGTTGGTGTAGGCGACGCTAAGGATAACAGCAAGGCTCTGGACGCAGTTCTGAAGGATCTCGGTATCATCACCGGTCAAAAGGCTGTCCCCACCTTTGCAAAGAAGTCTGTTGCAAACTTCAAGCTCCGTCAGGGCATGAAGATCGGCGCAAAGGTTACTCTGCGTGGCGACAGAATGTACGAGTTCATGGACAGACTGTTCAACTTCTCTCTGCCCAGAGTTCGTGACTTCAAGGGTATCAACCCCAACGCCTTCGACGGTCGCGGTAACTACGCGCTCGGTCTGAAGGAACAGCTCATCTTCCCTGAAAACGAGTACGATAAAATCGAGAAGATCCGCGGTATGGACATCTGCTTTGTTACTACCGCAAATACCGATGAAGAAGCTCGCGAGCTGCTCAAGCTCTTCGGTGCTCCCTTCGCAAAAGCATAATAGGAGGTAACAAACGATGGCAAAGAAGGCTATGATTCTGAAACAACAGAAGAAGCAAAAGTTCTCCACCAGAGAGTACAACCGTTGCAAGATCTGCGGCCGTCCTCATGCTTATCTCCGCAAGTTCGGCATCTGCCGTATCTGCTTCCGTGAGCTCGCATACAAGGGCGAGATTCCGGGCGTGAAGAAAGCATCCTGGTAATTTTAAATTCGCGGCGCAAAGCGCTCGAAGATATACCCCCAACTATCGGTAGGAAATTAAACCGGCCGACAAAAGAGCTCGGCAGTTGGATTTAACCCCCGATACGCCGCCAAATTTGGCAGCAAGAAAGATTTAACTTGCATAAGGAGGAAAATAATATGCAAATGTCAGACGTAATTGCCGACATGCTCACCAGAATCCGCAATGCAAACAATGCAAAGCATCAGACTGTTGACATTCCGGCATCCAACATGAAAAAGGCAATCGCCGAGATCCTCGTTGAAGAGGGTTATGTAAAGTCCTATCAGATCATTGACGACGGTAAGCAGGGCACCATCCGCATTACCCTCAAGTATCTGCAGGGCAAGCAAAAGGTTATTCGCGGTATTCGCCGTGTATCCAAGCCCGGTCTTCGTATCTACGCAGGCTGTGAGGATATGCCCCGCGTAATGAACGACCTCGGTATTGCAATCGTTTCCACATCCAAGGGTATCATGACAGGCAAGAAGGCAAAGTCCCTCAACGTAGGCGGCGAAGTCCTCGCGTTTGTATGGTAATCGGAACGGAGGTACTGAACAATGTCTAGAATTGGTAGAATGCCCATTGCGATCCCCGCAGGCGTAACCGTTACCGTTGCAGATGGCAACGTTGTTACCGTTAAGGGTAAGCTCGGCACACTCACAGAGGCTCTTTGCCCCCGTATGACCATTACGGTTGAAGGAAACGAAGTTATCGTTACCCGTCCCACGGACGAAAAAGAAGACAGAAGCCTTCACGGCTTGACCAGAGCTCTTCTGGCAAACATGGTAGAGGGCGTTACCAACGGCTACTCCAAGAAGTTGGAGATCGTAGGCGTAGGTTACAGAGTTGTTAAGCAGGGCAAGAACCTGCAGCTCTTCCTCGGCCACTCCCTCATGCCCGGAACCGGACTTCCCCAGGCGAAGTTCATCATGGCAGAGGAAGACGGCATCACTTTTGATGTTCCGGATTCCAACACCATCATCGTTAAGGGTATTGACAAGCAAAAGGTTGGCCAAATGGCAGCTGTTATCAGAGGCAAGAGACCTCCCGAGCCTTACCACGGCAAGGGCGTTAAGTACTCCACCGAGTATGTACGTCGCAAGGCCGGTAAAGCGGGCAAGGGCAAATAATTGAAAGGAGTGAAGTGATATGG
>JAZQYE010000240.1:0-2463 GCA_045633385.1 Eubacteriales bacterium
TGGCAACGGCAACGGCAGCACGGCCGAAGCGCAGCAGCTTTTCCTGCACGTCTGCGGGGATCTCGTTTACCATATCCACGTCCTGCACCTCGTGGCCGTAAATACCAAAGGCGGGCAGACCCTTTTGAGCGTGGCCTGCCAATACGGCGGCAAGATATACCGCACCGGGACGCTCGGTTCCGTTAAAGCCCCAAACCGCCTTGATGGTGTTGGGATCCATATCCATGGTCTCGGCACCGTAGCACCAGCAGGGGGTAACGGTCAGGGTGATGTCTACACCCTCTCTCTTGAATTTGTCGGCGCACGCCGCAGCCTCAGCCACGCGGCCGATGGTGGTATCGGCAATAACGACCTTGACGGGCGTGCCGTCGGAGTAACGCAGATTTTCTTCAAACAAACGAGCAGCGTTTTTTGCCATATTCATGGTCTGCTCCTCTAAGGATTCGCGCACCTTCAGAACACCGCGGCGACCGTCGATGGTCGGTCTGATACCGATCACGGGGTATTGTCCAATCAATCTTGACATGATCTTGTTCTCCTTTTACGTTATGTTGTGTATAGATATCTTTTTGTTTTTTACTTGACGTAATATGCTTTTAGGGAGGTCAGCTTGTATTCCTCATCGGAGTTGGTGACCTCTACCGTCAGCTTTGGCGTGTTGACCGTTGGAATGCGGCAAATGGTCTTGTGCCCCACGGTACAGCCGCAATAGACCAATATACGCTTAAAATTGTAGGCTGGCAAGTGGGCGTACACCTTGAACTCCTTGATGCTCTGCCCCTCGCTGATATCCTCCTCGATCACCACGGTGTTGACGAGACGTGCAAGCGAGCGTTGCGAGTAGCCCTTGGGGTCAAAGCCCTCCGATGCAATGGAATACACACCATCGCCCTCGCTCTGCAATTCAGAAAAGCCGATGGGCGTTGCGTATTCCTTGCGGATCTTGTCGCCCAGCTCACGCAATCTTTGCACGTCTGCCTCGGGGATCACGCCGCGGTCGTCGGGTCCGACGTTGATCAAAAAGTTGGAGCCTCTGCCCACCGAGCACTCGTACATTCCAAACAGTTCATCCAAGGATTTTATTGTTTCTTCGTTATGGTCGTAGAACCACGTGGCACGGAGCTTGCAATCACATTCAGCAGGCAAAAACTTTGCCGATCCGAGCTCGACTGCCTCCTCGGTAAGCTGTGAAAAATCCCACGCCGAAACGACGTACGGGTTATCGAGCGAAGCGTATCCGTCCTCGTTGCCCACCCAGCGCACGCAGGGGAACCACTCGGGATCGCAAAAGGTCAGAATATCGGGCTGCAAGCGAAAGATCTCTCCCACGATACGTTGATGATCGTAAACGTGCCCCTCCGAGCCGCAACCGTCAAACCAGAGGTAATCGATCTTACCGTAGTTCGTCAACAGCTCCGAGATCTGGTTGATAAAATAATCATCGTACTCCTTGCCGCTTTCAAACTTGATGGCGGTCGATCCCCACTGCGCGGGAGAATAATACAGGCCGACCTTGATGTCGTATTTGCGGCAAGCATCTACAAATTCGCGCACGACGTCGCCCTTTCCATTCTTCCACGGGGTGGTTGCCACGCTGTAGCGCGAGTAAGCGGAGGGCCACAGCGCAAAACCATCGTGATGCTTGGTGGTCAAAATGGCGTAGGTGGCACCCGCATCACGGGCGACCTGCATCCATTGCTCGCAGTCAAGCTCCTTTGGGTCAAAGCCCTCGGCAGGCATTTCGATGCCGTCCCAATCCTTATGCCCGGAATAAAAGGAACGGATGCCAAAGTGAAAGAACATTCCGAATTCCCAATTCAGGAACTCCAATTGTCCCTTTGTCGGTTTTTGTTTCATGCGTAACCTCTCTTTTCTCAAAGACTTCAAAGACCGATGCTTTGGTAGCCCGCCTCGGCTACCAGAGGGTCAAGCGGCGCCGTGCCGCACAAATAGTGGTTGCGGTAACACTTGCCGTCCATCTCCCACTCGATCAAATACATTGTGGTGCGTGATTCGTCGCACGCAAAGGTCGCAAGCACGGTATTGACGTTTGCCGCAAGGGTTATCGTTCCTTTGCAGACCTCCCCGCCGTGTGTGACGTCGGTGACGCGGTAGCAAAGGCTTGCCTCGCCCAACGTATCGTTGTCGCCCACCAGCGTGATCTTGCCGTTTTGAGGCTCACGGCACATCAGCGCAATCGGCTCAAAGGAGCGTTTGATAACGTGATACGCCGTTTTTTTATCACCGTAATAATCCACAACGGCGTCCGAAAATTGCGGAAAGCCGTCGATCAGATTCCAAAAGAAGATGCCGGAGCCATGCTCCCATTTGCCCAAACGGTTGCGCTCAATAAAGAACTTATCCGCCTCTGCCTGCGTCAATTGGCTCAGGCGAGAGAAGCTTTCAAGCGTATCTGCCGTTACTCCAAAAGCGTGCGTGATCTGCGCATCCATCAAGGCGATG
>JAZQYE010000241.1:0-2626 GCA_045633385.1 Eubacteriales bacterium
ATTTCGCACAAGTACAACCCCTCAGTCAGCTTCGCTGACAGCTCCCCTTACACAGGGGAGCCTACCGCTGCGGCGGAAACTGTGCAAAGCTAAAGCTTTTTGGAACCACCAGCAGTGCTGGTGGTTTTCGTTGCACAAAAAACAGACAGCGATCGAACGCTTACGTCCTTCGCTGTCTGCTCGTCTATTCAAATCAAAACGCTACGTTTTGTGCTACGTGATAGAGGTTTGCGATCTCGTCGCGGCGCTTTTGTGCCAGAGCCTGCATCTGCTCGATCTGCTCCTTGCTGAACGCATCCAGGTCGCCGTCCTTGAGCTTGTTCTTGTACATACGGTCAGCGATCAGCGCAAACTGAATATCAACGGGCGTGACCTTGCCGTCGAGCTCGCACATGACCACGTTGCTCTTGCCCTCGACCAACAACTCCACCGCCTTAACAGCCATTTCAGCCGCCACGGTGCGATCCTTCATCAGGGGCTTGCCGCCGCGTACGACGTGTGCAAAGCGTGCAAACTTGGTCTCTACGCCGGTCTCTTTTTCGATCTTCTTTCTCAACGTCTCTGCGTAAGCTGAACCATCGGGATTGAACATACCCTCGGAAACCACAACGATCATGCCTCTCTTGCCCTGCGCGCGCAGAGTCTTGATCTTTTCCAATGTAGCTGCCTCGTCAAAGGGGACCTCGGGAACGGCAACGGCAACGGCACCGCTTGCAATAGCGGCGTACAGAGCGATCTGTCCGCAATCGCGTCCCATGACCTCTACGACGTTGAGTCTTTCGTGAGACTCGCAGGTATCGCGCAGGCAGTCGATCATTTGAACGGCGGTGTTGATTGCAGTATCCAAGCCGATGGTATAATCGGTTGCGGTAATATCGTTATCGATGGTACCGGGCAAGCCGATGGAAGGAATGCCGCGCTTGGTCATATCGGTAGCACCGCGGAAAGTACCGTCGCCGCCAATGCAGATCAATGCGTCAATGCTATTTTCGCGGCAGGTTGCAACCGCCTTTGCCATAGCCTCCTCGGTTTTAAACTCGGGGCAACGGCTGGAGTACAGAAGCGTGCCTCCCATACCCATAGAGCCTGCAACCGACTGATGCGTCATGGGGATAAAATCACCATCCATCAATCCCTTATAACCGCCGTTGACACCAACGACCTCAATTCCCATTTCCAGCGCACGGTTTACAACCGCTTTTACGCAAGCGTTCATACCGGGGGCATCGCCACCGGAGGTAAGAACACCGATTTTTCTAAATACAGCCATTATGATCATCCTTTCTTATCTTTTGCGCTCATTTGCAAAAGATTGGTCAAAACTCGCAATTACCTATATTGTAATATATTTTCTTCAAAAAATCAAGATGTTACGCAAAATTTTTACAGAATATTTGTTATTTTTTTGTCAAATTCCGGATCCCATGCAACAACATACGCCGAAAAAGCGAAAGGGGAGCACCAAAGCAAATCCTGCTTTTGTCTCACCCCTTTTGGCTTTGCTTATTTTGCGGCTTTCAGCGCCAGATCCAACCATACCAGACCCATACTGAAAGCGTCGTACAGACCTTCCTTTTTTCCTTGTCTGAGGATCTTGCCGGAATCCTTAGAATCAATGATCTGAATGAACACGTCCTTGGGCAGCTTTTTGCCGTCAACCTCCTTGTAGGACATGATCTCCAATACGAGAATGCACTTCTCGTTCATATCGCCGTAGCAGATGGTATTACCCTCGCGCACCAGGGGCTTTTCCAGATATTCCAGATACTTGCCCTCGACCTTTGCTCTTGTCTCTTGTGACATTGCTTATTCCTCCTATATCTAAATTTGATCCGATTTCATATTTACTTTATTATCATACCATGTTTTGCTCAAAAAGTCAATGCCTATTTTGGATTTTCGCATTTTTTTGTTTGAGAAGCGCAAAATCAGGAGAGAGATGCGATGATCTTTTCGATCTCCTCAAGGCTCGTTGCTTGCATAATAGCGTTTCGTGCAGACGCCGCGCCGCGCATACCGTGCAAATACCATGACATATGCTTGCGCGATTCGGCAATGCCAACGTGCTCGCCCTTGTCCAAAACCAAGCCGCGCGCGTGCTCCAAGGCAACGGAAAAGCGCTCTTCCAACGTGGGAATCTCGTATTCTCCGCCCTCTATCGCGGCTTTGATCTCGGCAAAGATCCACGGGTTCCCCTGCGCGCCGCGTGCCACCATAATACCGTCGCACTCCGTTTGCTCAAGCATTCGTCTTGCATCGGCGGCAGAAAAAATATCGCCGTTGCCGACTACGGGAACGTCCACCGCCTGTTTGACGGCGCGAATGATACCCCAATCGGCTTTTCCCGTGTACATTTGCTCACGCGTGCGACCGTGTACGCAGATCATCGAAGCCCCCGCATCGGCAAGCCGCTTGGCAAGCTCGGGCGCGTTGATGCTATCCTCATCCCACCCTGCACGGATCTTGACCGTGACGGGGATCTTCACCGCCTTGACCGTTTCACGTACGACGGATGCAGCAAGGACGGGATCCTTCATCAGGGCGCTCCCCTCGCCGTTTCCGACGATTTTCGCCATGGGACAGCCCATGTTGATATCGATAACCGATGGCGGCACCTCGCTGAGTG
>JAZQYE010000242.1:0-3663 GCA_045633385.1 Eubacteriales bacterium
CTGTTACCAAAGCTGCTCATTCCGTTGGCGCTGCTGCTTGCCCTCAGCTCCTCCTACGGGTTCTTTCATATTCGTTACGCGCAATACCGCGACCTAATCGATCAAGCGTGTATCGTGGAGGGAACGGTGATCGAGCGGCGAAATGCAAAGCCTTATGAAAGCCTTTTGGTGGCACAGATCGATTCGATCAACGAAGAGCGTTGTCGCACGGATGTATATATCAAGTTTCCGTATGCAAGCGCTTTGCAGGTAGGGGATCGGTTTGTGCTGACGGGTACCGCCACCGCTTTTACGGACGAGCATGGCTACAACGAGGAGCAGTACGCGTTGGCTGACGGGGTACTGTTTTGCATCACTTGCGAGGATGCAAAGCAATGCAAGATTTTAGAGGAACAGTCCAATCTGCGCGTGACGCTTTCAAAATGGAACTTTGCACTTTCGTTCTACCTGGAGCAATCGGTCAATGGGGAAGCAGGCAAGCTTGCATCGGCATTGTTGCTCGGTGCGCGCGATCATCTTTCCGATCAAACCACCCTCCAATTTCAGCGTGCGGGTGTTTCGCATTTGCTTGCCTTAAGCGGCTTGCACGTTTCCATTCTCATCGGCTTTTTTGAGTTGGTTTTACGCAAACTGAAGATTCCCAAAACGGTACGCGCCGTTGCAGTTTTTTTGGCGGCGTTTGCCTACTTATTCTTTACGGGAGCATCGCCTTCCATTACGCGCGCCGTGTTGATGTTCGGCGTGCTGACGCTCGGCTTTTTCCTGCGTGTGCCGTACGATTCCTTTACGGCGCTGACTGCGGTGCTCACACTCATGCTTTTACTCACGCCGTACGCGGTCAAGGATCTCGGTATGTGGATGTCTTATCTTGCAACCGCCTCGATCCTCGCTTTTTTGCCGATGCTGGAGGAGCTTCGGGAGCGATACAAGCAAAAAAGCAAGCTGCCGCCACGCCTGTTTTCGATTCTGTTTTCCATTCTCAGTGCGGTTTTTATCGGCATCGTTGCCAACCTCGGCTTGCTGTTGTTGCAGGCGTTGACCTTTGGCGAAGCATCTCTGGCATCCGTTCCCGCTACCTTGATCATGTCGATACCCATAGCGGCATTTCTGGTGCTTTCGCTCTTTACGGTGTTGCTTCCGTTTTTAGCTCCCGTTACAGCATTTGTTGGGAACTTGATTTTGGGTGTTGCACAATCTGCATCGGAGCTTGATTTCGTTCTTTTGCCGCTGGGAGACGCGTTTTCTAAGATCTGTCTTGTGGTACTGACTGCATCGATGATCCTGATCGCCGTAAAAAAGCAAAAACGAGTTTGGCTCAGCTGTATTTTGCCGCTTGCCATGGCGGTGATCACGGTTGCAGTCTCTTTTGCCGCCAGCTACGTTCCAAATCGCGGTGTTTGTGTGAGCGTGGTACATGAGAGCGGCGGAGAGGTCTTGCTCTTTACCGATCGCACGCAAAGTGTGATGATCGACTTTTCGGACGGTACCGCTACAGGCGGCTCTGTTGCCGTTGAGCTTGCGTACGAGCAACGCTGTACTACGCTTGACGATCTGTTTTTGTCTCACTATCATAATCGCGATACGTATTTTATCTCCTCTATGGCGTCGCGTATTCACGTTAAACGTCTGCATTTACCGGTTCCGCAAAGCGAGTGGGAGCAAGCGGTCGCGATGCGGCTGTGTGAGACGGCGGAACGATACGGAATTGAGGTGCTGTACGGCATTGGAGAGCACGCGATCCAAGCACTTTCCATTACGCGGTTTGAGCGTGCCGAGCTCCCGAACGGGCGGCATACGGCGCTCTTGTTTGAGGCAGAGGTAAACGGCAGACACTTGACGTACGCAAACGGATCGGTTTTGGATTCTCCGCTTGCACAAAAGACTATCGACACCCTGCAAAGTACAGATCTCTTTGTGTTGGGGGATACGGGATATTCCACCTCTTCCAATGCGCAATTTGCGCAATTTACGCTTTCGGGGATTCAAACGCTTTTGTTGGCAGAGGAACGTCTGCTTGCCATGATGACGCCCGAGTGCGCCGATCTCGACTATTCCGTATTGCAGGAGCCGTATATCCTTTTCTTAAAATAAAGCCTTTTTTCGGTGTCGAAAAGAGGCTTTTTTTCATACAATGCTATTGTCGGGATGCCGACTCAATCTTCTTTTTCGGGGGGAAGCATGAAAAAAGCTACGATTGCGGTTTTGGGTGGTGACGTGCGTATGCATTATGCCGCACGCACCCTGCACTCGCTTGGATATACGGTTTTGGAGTGGGGGAGAGAGGGAGGCACAAGTGCCTCGAATGCGGCTCTTTTTGAAATTTTGGAGCGGGCAGACGTATGGATGCTTCCGCTCCCTGCTACCGAGGATGGCGTTCATTTGCTGCTGCGTGCAGAAGGCTTTGATGCCATTCGATTGGAGACCTTGCTTCGCATGGCGAACGGAAAGCAGATCTATGGCGGAAGATTGCCACCTGCTTTTTGTGAGCTTGCCGAGCGAATGGGCATATTCGTTTGCGACTACTTTGATTCGGAGGCATTGCAATACCGCAACGCATTGCCGACAGCCGAGGGCGCGATCGAGATCGCGATGCGTGAGATCCCCGTTACGATAGACGGCGCACGGTTTGCCATACTCGGATACGGGCGCATCGGTGAGGTTTTGGCACAAAGGCTGGTGGCGCTTGGGGCAGAGGTTTGCGTATATGCACGCAAGCAAAGTGCACGCTCCAAGGCAGAGCTGTTGCATTGTACGGCAAAGGTACTTGCAGAGGAGGACGACTTGCTTGGTTTTGATCCCACCACGCGTGTGATATTCAATACCGTACCCGTGCGCATTTTGTCGCGTGCGGTGTTGGCGCATTTGCCAAAGGAATGTGTGGTGATCGATCTTGCCTCTGCTCCCGGCGGAGCAGATCCCATTGCCGCCAAAGAGCTTGGCGTTCCCTTGATTTGGGCGACCGCACTACCCGGAAAATACGCGCCGGAGAGTGCGGGAGGCTATTTGGGACAGACCGTTGATGAGTTATTGCGCTCGGAGTCTCTCCCGTAACATCAACTTTTAGAGAAAGGTCTATGTAAAATATATGTTGGGTTACGCCTTTTGCGGCTCCTTTTGTACGCATTCGCGTGCACTTGCAGAGCTGCGTAAATTGATTGAAAAGGGCTATGAGGTACAGCCGATTATGAGTGAAACGGTGTGGAGCACCGATACACGCTTTGGAAGCGCCCGTGCGCTGATCAAAGAGGTGGAGGAGGTGTGTCACAAAAGCATCATTCACACCGTTCCGGATGCCGAGCCGTTAGGACCTGCCAATCCGTTGGATGCGTTGTTGATAGCACCCTGCACGGGCAATACGCTGGCAAAGCTTGCAAACGGTATTACCGATACCGCCGTATGCATGGCGGCAAAGGCACATTTGCGTTGCGACCGCCCATTAGTGCTTGCTTTGGCAAGCAACGACGCCCTCTCGGCAAATTTAAAAAACATTGCTACCATGCTCTCACGCAAATGCGTTTATTTCGTTCCCATGCTGCAGGACGATCCGCAAAAAAAGCCGCATTCACTCGTGGCTGAATTTTCTCTTTTGGACGCTACCTTGCAGGCGGCGTTTGAAGGGAAGCAATGCCGCAAGCTTTTTCTTTGAATCCGTTAAAAGGCTCT
>JAZQYE010000243.1:0-11781 GCA_045633385.1 Eubacteriales bacterium
GAGATCGATCGCCTGCGCCACAGTGCCACAAGTGCTTTGTTTGAGCGGCGTGACGTCATTATCGTGGCATCGGTCTCCTGCATTTACTCCTTGGGTGACCCGAGTGAGTATCAGGGCTTGGTGCTTGCCATTCGCCCCGGAATGCCCATCGGGCGCGATATCTTTATCCGCAAGCTGGTTGCCAACAGCTACAGCCGCAACGATATGGCACTCAAGCGCGATTGCTTTCGCGTCAACGGAGATACGGTGGAGGTCATTCCCGCCAACATGAACGACAGCGCCCTGCGCGTGGAGTTCTTTGGAGACGAGATCGACCGCGTATCCGAGATCAATATCGTTACGGGAGAGCTCAAGCGTTTGCTTTCCTATGCGGCAATTTACCCCGCCACGCACTATGCCGTATCGGATGAAAAGCGTGAGGCGGCACTCTCCGAGATCGAGCGCGAAATGCACGAACGTGTTGCGTTTTTTGAGGCGGAAAACAAGCTGATCGAGGCACAACGCATTCAGGAACGCGTCAAATACGACCTGGAAATGCTGCGCGAGATCGGCTTTTGCTCAGGCGTGGAAAACTACTCGCGCGTGCTCGCAGGCAGAGAAAAGGGGGCAACACCGTTCACCCTGCTCGATTATTTTCCCGAGGACTATATCATGTTTATCGACGAGTCGCACGTTACGGTGCCGCAGGTGCGCGGCATGAGCGGAGGCGATACGGCAAGAAAAAAGAATTTGGTGGATTACGGCTTCCGCTTGCCCTCTGCATACGATAACCGCCCATTGTTTTTTGATGAGTTTGAAGAGAGCATTCAGCAAGCCGTGTTCGTCAGTGCCACACCGGGCGATTACGAAAACGAGCACTCCGAGCGCGTGGTGGAGCAGATCATCCGCCCCACGGGACTTTTGGATCCCGAGGTCGAGGTGCGCCCCATTGAGGGGCAGGTGGACGACCTGATGGGCGAAATTCGCATACGTGCCGCCAAAAACGAACGCGTTTTGGTCACCACGCTCACCAAAAAGATGGCGGAGGATCTGACCGAATATTTTGAAAACAACGGCATCAAGGTGCGCTACATTCACTTTAACGTAGATACCATGGAGCGCATGGAGATCATACGTGATTTGCGCTTGGGCGTATTTGACGTGCTGGTGGGCATTAACCTGTTGCGCGAGGGATTGGATATTCCCGAGGTGTCGCTGGTTGCCATTCTGGATGCCGACAAGGAGGGCTTTTTGCGTGCCGAACGCTCCCTGATACAGACCATCGGACGTGCGGCACGAAACGCGGAGGGCAAGGTGATCATGTACGCCGACAGCGTTACAAGATCGATGCACGCGGCAATTTTGGAGACCAACCGCCGCCGCGAGATCCAAAGCAAATATAATAAAGAGAACGGCATTACGCCCAAAACGATCGTCAAGGGTGTGCGCGACGTTATTGAGGTCGGCACCACCGAGGAGAAGGAAGGTAAACGCCGCTCCAAGGCAGTTATGCAGTCCGAGCGCAACCTGACAAAGACAGAGCGTGAAAAGTTGATTGCAGAATGGACGGTTGAAATGAAGGAAGCGGCAAAGCATCTTGAGTTTGAAAAGGCGGCTTATTTGCGCGACGAGATCAAAAAGCTGCGTGAGGGAAAGATCGATAAGCCGCGCCGCTATTGAACGTGGGAGGAATGAGCAATGGAACTGCATGAAATAGAATTTCGCAGACGCTTTTCGGTCAACCTGTACCGAAATTTGCGCCTTCCCATGGGGAGTATGAGCTTTTTTAAGGATTGGGTAAACGATCAAAGAGGAGACCCGTATCCTTGCTTGAGCTGTGCCGGGGAAGTGCTTGAGCGCGTCGGTCGAGGAACGTACGTGTTAAACAGCGCAAGCGGCGGTCACGTGCGCCGCCTTTTGGGGAGCTTTTTTCCGTGGAATACCTACGAGTTCAAGCTTTCCAATTTTGCAAACGCATCACTCGGCATCGTTCTGCAAGGGGATGAGGGAGAGCTTCGCGCTTGCCTGCATTCCAAGGGCGTTACGCTCATTTGTGACGAAAAAAAGGTCGATTTTGATGCACGTGTGTTCAAAAACACCGTTTTTTCCATTACCTTCCGCACGGGTGGTGTCAGCTTTTATCTTGACGGCGTGCGCATTGGCGACGTTTCGGTAAAGCTGTTGCACGCTTACCGCAAGGAGCAAGCCTTTACACACGCAACAGTTGCCTTGGATGTTGATCTGCAAAGCGGCGGCTCGTGCACGCTTGAGGGTGTGGAGTGGTTCATTTGCGGCGGTGTCAGCCATGCTGATATCAAGCCGATCCGCTACGAGGACGGCACCCCGATGATGGAGCAGGGCAGAGTGTTTTTTACCGTTACCTCTCGTACGGAGGCGGAAATGTACCAATCGGTACTTTCGTGGAATCCCACGCTTTGCGATTTTCGCATGGAGGGGGCACTCTTTTTTGATTGCGGCGACGGTGAATGGTGCTCGGACGTTGCATCTTCCGTGATCTTTGACCGCAACAGCGGACGTTGGTTGATCTGGATGGCTGCCTTTTCGCACGGGCACGTACTCGGTCGCGGCGTTTGCTTGGATGATCCTCGCTTCGGGGTGCACGTTGTCAACGTTGCGCTGATGCAAAAAGGATCGGAAACAGACCTTACCGCGTTCGTCGGCGTTCGCGGCGACGAGGATCCCGACCTGCTGTATCTGGACGGCAAGTGGCACTTGACCATCTGCCGTGTTGAGCCCGACACGGGATATCACTACTATCATTTTATATCGGATGATCCGTTTGACGGCTTTACCTATCTTGACCGCACTCCCACGGGTGAAAAAACGGGTGGTATGTTTGTAAAGACCCTTGACGGCTACCGTTTTGTGTGCGGCTCGGATTTTGGAAGCCGCGCAAGGTACGACGTATATCGCATCGACGATTTTTCTGCCTATCACAATTTGAAATGCGACTATGATGACGGCGGCTTTCGCGGCTGGGGAACGGTTATGCTGTTGCCTATGTGCGGCAGAAAGCGTTACGTTTGGCTGACCTTTGACCGCCACAATGCCTCCGATTACAATTGGAGCTACGGCAATTTGTACGCGTTTGATTCCGATTTTTTCAAAGCTTGAATTTTAAAAACAGGAGCTCTATATGCCCAATCAAATTTCGATCCGCGGTGTGCGGGTACACAATCTGAAAAATATTGACGTGGAGATCCCACGCGATCAGCTCGTTATCGTAACGGGACTTTCCGGCTCGGGTAAGTCCTCGTTGGCGTTTGATACGATCTATGCCGAGGGACATCGACGCTTTGTGGAGTCGCTCTCGTCCTATGCCCGTATGTTTTTGGGGCAGTTGGACAAGCCCGATATCGATTTTATCGAGGGACTTTCTCCGGCGATCTCCATCGACCAAAAAACGACCTCTAAAAATCCACGCTCCACGGTGGGTACGGTAACCGAAATTTACGACTATCTGCGCCTTTTGTACGCACGTATCGGCATTCCGCATTGCCCGATCTGCGGCAAGGAGATCCGTCAGCAAACCACCGATCAGATCATCGACCGCATTATGACCTTTTCCGAGGGGGAACGGTTTATGATCCTGGCACCCGTGGTGCGTGCGCAAAAGGGTATGCACGAAAAGGTGCTTGCCGATGCGCGTAAGCGCGGCTACGTGCGCGTGCGCGTGGATGGAAATATGTACGATCTTTCCGAGGAGATCAAGCTGGATAAAAATAAAAAGCACAGCATCGATATCGTTGTTGACCGACTCGTCATGCGCGAGGGAATCCAATCCCGTCTTTCCGACTCGGTAGAAAACGCCCTCGGTGCCGCCGAGGGACACCTGACCGTGGTGACCGTTCCGCGTGGAGATGAGGAGGCGCGTGAGCTGGAGTTTTCGCAAAACTATGCCTGCGAGGAGCACGGCATTTCGTTTGGTGAATTGGAGCCCCGTATGTTCTCTTTCAACAATCCGTCGGGCGCTTGTCCGCATTGTGCGGGTCTTGGAGATCTGCAACGCATTGCCGTTGAGCGATTGATCCCCAACAAAAAGCTCTCGCTTTCCGAGGGGGCTATTGCCGTAAACGGCTTTAAGACCTTGGAGGAGGAGAGCTGGAACGGACCGCTGTTTGCCGCGGTGGGCAACCGCTTCGGCTTTACCTTGGAGACTCCCGTCGAGCAGCTTACCGACGAGCAGTATCAAATGCTTTTGTACGGTACGGGAGATCAAAAATACGAGGTGCACCGTTGGTTTGGCAAGGAGGATCACCACCAGCTCGCCAAATTTGAGGGCATCGTTCCCATGATCGAAAACCGTATGAAAATGTACGGCAATGAATACTATACGCAGTTTATTGAGGAGGCACCTTGCCCCGAATGTGCGGGACAACGCCTTTCTCCTACCTCTCTTGCCGTTACGGTGGGAGGAAAGAACATTCACGAGCTTTGCTCTCTCTCCATCGTTGATGCGTTGGCGTTCGTCAACGCGCTGGAGCTGACCGATACCGAGCGACAGATCGCGGCGGAGATCTTAAAGGAGATCCGCGCGCGCCTTGGGTTCTTGGTCAGCGTGGGACTCAACTATCTCACCCTTTCGCGCAAGGCGGGTACGCTTTCGGGCGGTGAGGCACAGCGTATTCGTCTGGCTACGCAGATCGGATCCTCCTTGGTCGGGGTGCTGTATATTCTCGATGAGCCGAGCATTGGTCTTCATCAAAGGGATAATTCCAAGCTTATTGCAACGCTCAAGCGCTTGCGTGACCTCGGCAACACCGTGATCGTGGTAGAGCACGACGAGGAGACCATGGAAAACGCCGATTATATCGTGGATATCGGCCCCGGTGCAGGCATTCACGGCGGTGAAGTGGTAGCGGCGGGTACACCCGAGGAGATCATGGCAAACCCCAAATCGGTTACGGGTGCATATCTTGCACGCAAGAAAAAAATCGACGTGCCTACCACCCGACGCACGGGCAACGGCAACAGCCTTAAGATCGTTGGTGCGCGCCATCACAATTTGAAGAATATCGACGTTGAGATCCCGTTGGGGTGTTTTGTGTGTGTCACGGGTGTTTCCGGTTCGGGTAAATCCTCGTTGATCAACGGAATTTTGCATCCCGTTTTGGCAGACCGACTCAATCGCGCCATCACATACCCCGGTAAGCACACCGATATTGAGGGCGTGGAGCATTTGGATAAGGTCATTGCCATTGATCAAAGCCGCATCGGTCGCATGCCAAGCTCCAACCCTGCCACCTATACGGGTCTGTTTACCGATATCCGTAACTTGTTTGCGCAAACCAAGGATGCAAAGGCAAAGGGCTACGGGCCGGGGCGCTTCTCCTTTAACGTCAAGGGCGGACGCTGTGAGGCGTGCGAGGGAGACGGCGTTAAAAAGATCGAAATGCACTTTTTGCCGGACGTTTACGTTACGTGTGACGTGTGCAAGGGCAAGCGTTACAACCGCGACACCTTAGAGGTGCAATATAAAGGAAAGAATATTTTTGAGGTCCTTGATATGACGGTAGAGGAGGGCTTGCATTTCTTTGACGGTATTCCCTCCATTGCGCGCAAGCTGCAAACGCTGTATGACGTAGGACTCGGATATATCAAGATCGGTCAACCTGCAACCACCATTTCCGGCGGTGAGGCGCAGCGCGTCAAGCTCGCGACCGAGCTTTCCAAGCGAGCCACGGGCAGAACCTTTTATATTCTCGACGAGCCCACCACGGGTCTTCACACCGCCGACGTTGCAAAGCTGTTAGAGGTTCTGCAACGCTTGTGCGATGCGGGTAACTCGGTGCTGGTCATCGAGCACAATCTGGACGTGATCAAATGCGCCGACCACATCATCGACCTCGGCCCCGAGGGGGGAGAGGGCGGCGGTACGGTCATTGCTACGGGAACGCCCGAGCAGGTGGCGGAGGCAGAGGACTCTTTTACGGGTCAGTATCTAAAGAAATATCTCCGATAAATCAATCAAAGGAGTCAAATCGACACGGCAAGACGCGCGGTTTGACTCCTTGTTCCGTGTAAAAGGAGACAAAAAGCGTGTCGGATAAATATTTTTTTAAAAAAGCGGCAGAAAAATCATAAACCCACTTGACAAACGTACTTTAGCGTGGTAAAATAGTAAAGCACTAAAGTTTGTGCAAAAAAACATTATGAAGGAGAAATCTGTCATGAAAAAAATCATTTCACTCACACTCGCAATCATTATGATGCTCGGTTGCGTTGCAATGTTTGCATCCTGCGGCAAGGAAAAGCTTGTTTGCGGTGTTACCATTTTTGAAAACATGAACGAAAAAGATGCCAACGGAAACTGGACCGGCTTTGAGTCCGAGTTTGCAATGGCAGTTGGCGAAATTCTCGGTATGGAAGTTGAATTCCAAGAGATCGTTTGGGAGCAAAAGTACAACGAGCTCAACTCCGGTGCAATTGATTGCATTTGGAACGGCTTTACCGCAAACTCCAGCGATAACGGCGTTGCGAGAAGCGAGCTTGTTGACTTCTCTTACGGCTACATGCTCAACCAGCAGTGCATCGTTGTAAAGGCAAGCGAGCTTGCTGCTTACACCGATGAGGCTGCTCTTGCAGGCAAAAAGGCTTGCGTTGAGGGCGGTAGTGCAGGTGAGGCATACGCAAAGAGCGTAACCGAAGAGGCTAACGTTGTAAAGACCACCGCGCAGATCAATGCATTTACCGAGGTTAAGTCCGGTGCGGTTCAGTTTGCAGTTGTAGATATCGTGCTTGCACAAAACATTTGCGGCAAGGGCGACTATACCGATCTTGCAATTGTTGAGACCATCGAGCTTGAGTCCGAGATCTATGCAATCGGCTTCCGCAAGGGCAGCGATCTGACTGAAAAGGTAAACGCTGCAATCAAGGAGCTTGAGGAAAACGGAACCCTTGAGGCTCTTGCAAAGAAGTACGGCTTTGAAAACGTTCTTCAGGTTACCGAGAACATTGATTGATATTTAAGGTTATACCGTTTGCAATTTTGTAACAAAGGAATAAAAATATGCTTTTTTGGGAAGTTACGTTAAGCTTGCTTAAGGGACTTGAACAAACCTGCCTGATTTTTGCGCTAACACTTGTGTTAGCGCTTCCTTTGGGTTTGGTCATTTCTTTTGGATCCATGTCCAAGTTTAAGCCGCTTGCTTACATAACGAAAATATTTGTATGGATCATTCGCGGTGTTCCGCTGATGCTTCAGGTCATTATCGTATTTTACGTTCCGGGCTTTGTTTTCGGCACACCTCTTTTTTCGCGTTTCGGCTCGGTGATTGCCGCGTTCGTTATCAACTATGCGTGCTATTTTTCCGAGATCTATCGTGGCGGTATCGAGAGCATTTCCAAGGGACAGTATGAAGCGGGACAAGTTCTTGGCATGACAAAAACACAAATCTTTTTTAAGATTATTCTGATGCAAGTAGTAAAACGTATTTTGGCACCAATGTCAAACGAGATCATCACCCTTGTTAAAGATACCGCGCTTGCAAGAGTTATCATGGTCATTGAGATCATTCAGGCGGCGCAGGAGTTTGCGGCATACGGCTTGATGTGGCCGCTCTTCTACACGGCGGTGTTCTATTTGATCTTCGTCGGTCTGCTTTCGCTTCTGTTCGGATATTTCGAAAAGAAGCTCGGCTACTACAAAACGTAAGGAGGGGCAGACATGGCATTACTTGAGGTTCAAAATATCAGAAAGAGCTTCGGCAAAAACGAGGTTCTCAAGGGCATCAGCTTTGAATTGAAAAAGGGCGAGGTGCTTACCATCATCGGCTCATCCGGTAGCGGCAAAACCACGCTTTTGCGCTGCCTGAACTATTTGGAGGTGCCAGATAGCGGAAAGATCGTAGTAGGTGGAGATACGGTTTTCAACTCCTCGCTGATCGATGAATACACCGAGGAGAACATTCGCGATCTTCGCTTGCGCTTTGGACTTGTGTTCCAATCCTTTAATCTGTTTCCGCAATATACCGTGCTGGATAACGTCATGTTGGCTCCCAAGCTCAAGGTCAAGGAGGCAATCAAAAACAAGACCATTCCCGCACAGGCAAAGGCAGCGGAGTTGCGTCGCATTCACGATAAAGCGCACGAGCTGTTGGAAATGGTGGGACTTTCCAACAAGGTGGATTCCTATCCCTTCCAGCTTTCGGGTGGACAGCAACAGCGCGTTGCCATCGCCCGCGCTTTGGCGCTTGAGCCGGAGGTGCTTTGCTTTGACGAGCCGACCTCGGCGCTTGATCCCGAATTGACCGTTGAGGTCTTGCGCGTGATCAAGGACTTGAAAAAGACCGGCAGGACCATGGTGATCGTAACGCACGAGATGGAGTTTGCGCGCAACGTATCCGACCGTATCATTTATATGCGTGACGGCGTTATTGGCGCAGAGGGAACTCCCGAGGAGATCTTTGGCAATACCGAAAACGTTCATTTGCAGCAGTTTCTCAACAGCGGTAAGGAAATTTAATATTGATTGCAAGGGGAAGGGGATCAGCGTATCCGTTTTCCCCTTGTTCTTTTTGTTTTCGCTGTTTTTTTGAGGGAAGTACTTGACATTCTCATACGATTGGTGTATAATAAAATGAATATTTTTGTTTTTCAGAGGTAATCATGGTAAATGAAAAAATGAGAGGGCTGGGTGCTTGCCGCTCGGTCATTCGTGAATTGTTTGAATATGGAAAAAAGAGAAAGGCAGAGATCGGTGCCGAGAACGTATTTGACTTCAGCATCGGTAACCCGAGCGTACCCGCACCCGCGGATGTCAACGAAGCCTTGATCAAGCTCTTGAGCGAGCGCGACGCAGTTGCTCTGCACGGTTATACCAGCGCGCAGGGTGATGCAGGTGTGCGCACTGCCATTGCCGAGTACGTAGCACGTACGCACAATGCAGAGGTCGATCCCAATCTTATCTATCTCACCGTTGGTGCGGCGGCATCTCTGACCGTTTCGCTGACGGCACTTCTGGAGGCCGGCGACGAGGTCATTTTGCTTGCACCCTTCTTCCCCGAGTACCGCGTATTCGTAGAGCGCACGGGTGCTAAGGTCGTTCCCGTTTTGTGCGATACCAAGACCTTCCAACCCGATCTTGCGGCACTCAAGGCGGCTATTACGCCCAAGACCCGTGCCATCATCGTCAACTCTCCCAACAATCCCACGGGCGCGGTTTTGACCCGTGAGAGCATTGAGGGACTTGCCGCTGTTTTGGAGGAGGCTTCCAAGCAAAACGATGCGCCCATTTATTTGATTGCAGACGAGCCGTACCGCGAATTGGTTTACGGTGACGTGGAGGTGCCCTATCTGCCGCACTTCTACCGCAATACCTTGGTCTGCTATTCCTTTAGTAAATCTCTCTCTCTGCCCGGCGAGCGTATCGGTTATATTCTTGTCTCTCCCACGGCAGACGATGCCATCGCAGTCTATCAGGCTGTTTGCGGTGCGGGCAGAGCACTCGGCTTTGTTTGCGCGCCTGCGCTGTTCCAATACATGATTCCCGCAGTGCTTGGCAAAACGGCAGATATTTCCATTTACGATACCAACCGCCGTATGCTGTACGACGCATTGACCGAGTATGGCTACGAGGCTGTCAAGCCCGACGGCGCATTCTACCTCTTTGTTAAGGCACTTGAGGAGGATGCAAACGCATTTTGCGAAAAAGCAAAGGAGCAGGAGTTACTGCTCGTGCCCAGTGATAGCTTTGGTTGCCCCGGCTACGTGCGCATTTCCTATTGCGTAACGACCGAGCAGATTGAAAGATCTTTGCCTGCCTTTAAGCGTTTGGCAGAGGCTTACGCGCAACAAAAATAAACGAGCTTAATGAAAGGGAATGCAGCGGCCGTATCAAAGCGACCGCAGAAGGGATGGAGCAATGAAAAATACGTTTGGACAAAGCGTGGCTTTGACGCTGTTTGGCGAAAGTCACGGTGAGGAGATCGGTGCGGTTTTAGATGGACTTGCCCCCGGCTTGACGGTGGACGAGGATTTTATCCGCCATCAATTGGCTTTGCGCCGTCCGCAGGGAAAGATCTCCACGCCGCGCGTTGAGGCGGACGAGTTCCGCATCGTCAGCGGTGTGTTTGAGGGAAAAACGACCGGATCGCCCTTGTGCATTCTCATTCCCAACACCAATACCAAGAGCAAGGACTACACGAGGGGATTGCCTCGTCCGGGACACGCCGATTATACTGCCGAATGCAAATACCACGGCTATCAGGATTATCGCGGTGGCGGACATTTTTCGGGCAGAGTGACGGCGGCGTTGGTTGCGGCAGGCGCCATTGCCATTGGCGTATTGCGTCAAAACGGGATTTTGATCGGTACGCACATCAGCCGACTTGCATCGGTGTGTGACCGCGAGTTTTCGGATTACGAGACCGATCTTGAAATGCTTGGTGATCTTTCGTTCCCTGTTTTGAATTCCTCTGTTGCGGAACGAATGCGCGAGGAGATCGAGCAGGCGGCAAGAGAGGGTGACAGCGTGGGCGGTGTTTTGGAGACTGCCGTGGTCGGATTGCCCGCAGGTGTGGGCGAGCCGTGGTTTGATACCGTGGAAAGCGTGCTCTCTCACGCGCTGTTTGCCATTCCCGGCATCAAGGGCGTGGAGTTTGGCGACGGCTTTGCACTCGCAGATATGCGGGGAAGTGAGGCAAACGACGGATTGCGTATGGAAAACGGCAAGGTGGTCACAACCACCAATCACAACGGCGGCATTAACGGCGGCATTACCAACGGTATGCCCGTTGTGTTCCGTTGTGCGGTCAAGCCGACACCGTCGGTGTTCGTCGAGCAAGAGAGCGTTGATCTTGCAAGCGGTCAAAACGCAACGCTCAAATTAGAGGGAAGACATGACCCTGCCATCGTTCATCGCGCACGCGTGGTGGTGGACAGCGTAACGGCATTGGTGCTTTGCGATCTTTTGGCATTGCGATTTGGCACCGATTTTCCCAAATGATCAAAAAAAAGAGAACATCATATATATTCGGAGGATTGTAACATGAGTAACTTTAAAATTGAGACCAAATGCGTACAGGGCGGATACACGCCCGGCAACGGTGAGCCCCGTCAAATTCCGATCGTGCAGAGCACGACCTTCCACTACGACACCAGCGAGGATATGGCAAAGCTGTTTGACCTGGAGGCTTCCGGATATTTTTATTCCCGTTTGCAAAACCCCACGTGCGATACCGTTGCGGCTAAGATCTGCGAATTGGAGGGTGGAACTGCCGCTATGCTGACCTCGTCCGGTCAGGCCGCAAACTTTTACGCCGTATTCAATATTGCAACCTGCGGAGATCACGTGGTTTCCTCCTCTACGGTCTACGGCGGAACCTTTAACCTATTTGCCGTGACCATGAAGAAGATGGGTGTTGATTTTACCTTCGTTTCCCCCGATTGCACCGAGGAGGAGCTGGCGGCGGCATTCAAGCCCAATACCAAGGCGGTATTCGGTGAGACCATCGCAAATCCTGCGCTCACTGTTCTTGATATCGAAAAGTTTGCAAAGGCAGCACATGCACACAGCGTGCCGCTCATTATTGATAACACCTTTGCAACGCCTGTCAATTGCCGTCCCATCGAGTGGGGCGCAGATATCGTGACCCATTCCACCACCAAGTATATGGACGGTCACGGTGCTGCAGTAGGCGGCTGTATCGTCGATTCGGGTAAGTTTGATTGGATGGCTAACAAAGAAAAATTCCCCGGACTTTGCACCCCCGACGATAGCTACCACGGCATCGTTTATGCCGAGAAATTTGGACAGGGCGGCGCGTTTATTACCAAGGCGAC
>JAZQYE010000244.1:0-5573 GCA_045633385.1 Eubacteriales bacterium
CAAAGATCGATAAAGTTCAAAGCGGCGCGTCCCATGACGAACATTGCCTCAAACTCATAGCCGTTGGGAACAGATGCAAAATCGACGATCCTGCCGCCGGCGGCATCCATGGTGAATTGGCAAACGCCGCGCAGTTCGCCACCGACAAGTGCGCGGTAAGCAAGCATTTCGGTACGAAAAGGAACGCCACAGCGTGCGCACAAAGCTTCTTGCTCCTCTTTGGATTGAATGGGTAATACTTCCAGCATGATCTATTTTCCTTCCTTATTATGTGTATTCAGGTATTCGACCTCTTGCGCGGTCAGTGCGCGCCATTTTCCAACGGGGAGGTCGCCCAAGGTCAGCGTTCCAATCGCAACGCGACGCAGGCAGGTGATGCGAACGCCTACCGCTTCGCACATACGGCGTATTTGGCGGTTTCGCCCCTCGTACAGGTGCATTTCCAATACGGTTGTGTCAATGAGACGTACCTTGACCGGTTGCAGTCGGTAACCGTCGAGTTCCATGGGGGCACGGAGTGCCGCGAGCTGCTCCTGTGTGGGAGGAGCGGAGAGCGTTACGTGATAGATCTTGGGGATCTCGTGGCGCGGATGCGTCAAGCGGTTGGCAAAATCACCGTCGTCGGTCAGGAGCAAAAGTCCCTCCGAATCCATATCCAAGCGACCGACGGGATAAATGCGCACGCCTACTCCGCGAGTCAGATCGGTCACCGTGCGCCTGCCTTTTTCATCCTTGGCGGTGGTCACGTAGCCGCGCGGCTTATTGAGCATGATATAGTGGCGCGCTTGATCGGTTCGCGGAAGAATGCGCCGACCGCGGTATTCCACAACGTCGGTCTCGGGATCGACGGTATCACCGATCTTTGCTATTGCGCCGTTGATCTTGACCGCGCCCGCGGCAATTTCCGCCTCGGCAGCACGGCGCGAGAGTACACCGCAATCCGAAAAGTATTTTTGCAGTCGCATGGGAGCCTCCTTTCCACGGTGGTAAGGTCTTTTGAGCATCATTTCTACATTAGAATATTATAGCACACCCAAACGGATTTGTCAAGTGCAAAAGAGCGCGCGTTGACAGTTTGCTTGGAGTAGGGGCGTGCGTATCGTGTGTTACTTTGCAAAAAGTGCGTGCCACCAATCAATTATTTTTTGCCAAAAGCTGCGTGTATCCTTTTTTTGCGCAACGGCATATTGTGCGCTCAAGGGAACCTCCGCTATGACCTCACGTTCGCCGTCAAGATCGGCATCGCAGAAAAAGATCATTTTGCCACACACGTCGCCCGACTGAAGCGGTGCCAAGGCAAAGCGCGGACACTCGATTTGCTGTCGGATCTCGCCTGCCTCGGTAGGTAGGGTAACGACAACGGCAGACGGAACGCCCAGCATGACGTAGGAGTCGCTCCCACCTGATACGGGCAGGGGATATAAAAAATCATCGGCACAAAGCTGTACGGAGCGATAACGGGCAAAGCCGTGGTCGAGCATGGCGGTATGATCGTTCCAATCGTCGGGTGCGTTTAAGGTGACCGCAATCAGATGCACGCCGTTGCGCTTTGCCGCCGAAACCAAACACCTGCCGCTTTGCTTGGTAAAGCCTGTTTTGACCCCCGTGCATCCGTCGTAAAGACGGAGCATTTTGTTGTGATTGACCAAAAGGCGACCTCCCTCGTTTTCGGGGTGCGGAATGGTGGTCTTTCGGGTGGAGACGATCGTTTGCAAAAGCTCGTTCTGTAAAGCCGCTCGTGCAAGGAGTGCCAGCTCGTAAGCCGTGGTAAAATGCTCCTCGTCGTACAAGCCGTGGGGATTGGTAAAATGCGTGTGTTCAAGTCCCAATTCTGCCGCTGTTTGATTCATTTGTGTGGCAAAAGCCTCCACACTGCCCGAAATACCAATGGCAATGGCGGTGGCGGCATCATTTGCCGATTCCAAAAGGAGTGCATAGAGCAGTTGCTTCAGCGTCAGCTTTTCGTCTGCGACCAAATAGACCGAGGAACCCTCGATACCAACTGCCGCAGGATCGACGGAAATGACCTGATCCGCGGAGGCACATTGCAGGGCGACCAGCGCGGTCATGATCTTGGTGGTGCTTGCCATAGGCAAACGCACATCCGCATTTTTGGAGAACACGACCGCACCGCTTTCCGCCTCGATCAAAACGGCACTTTCAGCAGACACGGATAAGACCCGATCGCCTTGTGCAGAAACGGGGAGAACGAGTACCGAGGTACACAAACAGCACAGAGCAACGAGCAGGGAAAGGAGCTTTAGCGGCTTGAACATAAAAAATACCCTCCGAAAAATACATTTGTTCATGTATATTTTTTCGGAGAGTATTTTATGTCTTGCTTGGTTAATTATCTGATATTGCCTTTTTCAATGGTCTTTTCGGAGATCTTGCCGCGCTTGTTGTGGGGAACGGGAACGACCTCCTCAACCTGTGCAACAACAACGTTCTCTTTCTTTGCTTCGGCAACGGGCTCGCCGGTAACCTCGGCAACAGCACCGTCGGTTGCGTCTTCAGCCGCTTGTGCAGCCTCTGCTTCAGCCGCATTTGCCGCCTCGATGGCCTGCATTGCCTCGGTAAGCTCAGCCTCGTTTTCAGCTTCCTTTTGCGCCTTTTTCAGTGCCTTTTTCTCCAGCTTTTCCTGCTTTTTACGCTCTTTTTCTTCTCTCTTGAGGCGCTTTCTGTCAGCCTTGGTCAGTTCCTCGTCATCCTCAAACAAAATCTGCTCAGCCTCGTCCATTACGTCCTCGGAGAGATCTGCCATCTCAGCCGCTTCTGCCGCCTCTTGTGCGAGCTTTTCACGGTAAGCGTCCTCCAATTCGGTGGAGCGGGGCTCATCCTTTTTGATGGTATCGGGATAGCCGTTTTCCAGAATGTTCTTGATACGGCCGATGATGTCGGGCGCGTTGTAGATCAGCTCTGCAACCTGCTCAACGGGGGTCAGGCTCTCGGTAGTCATGGGGATCATATCGACCACGCCGTCGGGAGTAACGGTCAAAAAGCCAACGGGAGTTACCGAAACGCCGGTTCCGCCGCCACCACCGAAATTCTTTTTTCCGTCAGCACTCGTGATCTTGGTGGGAAGATCCAAGCCGCCGGATGCAAAGCCCATAGATACCTTGGAAATGGGGATGATGACCGTACCGGAGGGGGTAACGATCTGCTTGCCTACAATGGTGTCGGCATCAATAATGGTGCGCACCTGCTCCAAAGAGCTGCGGATAAGTTCCTTGATAGAAGATTCGTTTTCCATAATGAATAAATCCTTTCGTATATGTGTCGTAAATTATTTTTTTGATTTTTGGCGTGCTTTTTGCACTTTTTTCTTTTCGCGGAGAGCCGCCTTGCGGTAAGCTCTTCTTTTTTCGTAATTGTATTCGTTCAACATCCTCAGCGCAATGACGAGTGCGCGGCGGATTTTAACGGAACAAATCAGGTCGATGTCAGCCTGGCAGGTTGATGCAAGGTAATCGGGTGTGATCTCCATTGCACCGTCCTTCCTTTTGACGTGGTTGAATTTTTCCTCAACGAAATTGAGGAGCAGGGTGGCGGATTGCAGAATGGTAGCATATAAAAGTGCCGTTTTGGCGGCATCGTCGGTTGCGACGCGGATATACATTTTGCGAAAATGAATGCCGATCTTTCCGCGTGTTTCGCGGTACAGTCGTTTGAGCAATGCCAAAATCATTTCCAAATTTTCTTTCAGGTTTGGAGTAGGGCAGTACTCTGCGGGAACACCTGCACGCTTGGCTTTTTTCTTTTTTGCCTTTTTTTCTGCGCGCAGTCGCTTTTTCTCTGCTTTTTTTGCTTCGCGCTCCTTTTGCCGCAATTCCTTTTTCAAAATGTTTTTCGGATTGCGACAGCGCGGCGGCTCTTTGCTCTTCTTTTTCTTCTTTTCTTTTTTCTTGTCCGAAATGAGTGTAAACCTGACACCGCATATCGATGCAACCACCCGTAGCTTTTCACGGCAAACGATGTGGATTTTTGCATTGCCGAACAACAAGAGTAAGATCACCAAGAGCAACAGCGCACCGAGAACCGATAAAATGATAATCAGTGGTAATGGCATCAGGGCGTTTCCTCCTCGGTATCAAAGTTGGAGACGTCATCAGCGGCTTGGAGCGCACCGCTTTCAAATGCGACGTCGTTTTCCTCGCTGTCAATCGGCTCGGTGTATTCACCAAGCTCGGCGTCCTCGGGAATCTCTGCCGCAAGCTGTTCTGCCGCTTCCTCGGCTTCAACCGTTTCGGCTTGTGCCGCCGCAACGCTCAATGCCTCGGTTTCGGGCAATTCATCCAAGGAGTTGATGCCAAACACGCGCAGGAATTTGTCGGAGGTGACGTAGAGCATAGGTCTTCCCGGGGCGTCAAGACGTCCTGCCGCCTCGATCAATCCCTTATCAAGCAAGGAATTGACGGCGTAGGAGCTGTCAACGCCGCGCACCAGATCGACGTAAGAGCGCGTAACGGGCTGATTGTATGCAACCACCGCCAAAACCTCCATTGAGGAAGCGGAAAGGTTTCCGCCGCGGCGAATGCCGAGTGCCTCGCGAATGTAGGGAGCGTAACGCTCCTTGGTGGTCAATTGACAGGTGGTAGGGTAGAGCAACAGCTGAATGCCGTGATGGGTCGATTCTTCGGCAAAGTGCTCCGACATGGCGCGCACCACCGTTTTAATATCCTTCACGGTCAAGCCCAATAGCTCTGCCAGCTTATCGTACCTCATGGGATAGCCTGCGGCAAAGAGGATCGCCTCAATCACCTGCTCGATATCCTGCTCGCTTGTCAGCTGCTCGAGATACGGTGCCGATTCTTTCTTTTCTTCCATAGTGTGTGGGTAAATCCTTTCGGGGAATTTTTATTCACGATCTTCCGGCAGGTCCTTTGCCTGCTGTGCCATAGACCGAATGATCTCGTTCATATCCAAGCCGATGTCATCCAAAAGATCCTCATCGTCCTCGGAGAGCTGATTGTCAAGCAGCTCGGCAACCTTTGCCTCCGCCTCCAAATCGCTGTCGTCCTCGGGCAAAAGCTCCTGCAATTGCTCGTTTTCTGCCTCCTTGGCAAGTCGGCGCTCCTCGGCGCGGCGTGCACGCTCCTCGGCGCGCAAACGCTTCTTTTCCGCCAGCTTTTGCTCGCGGATGATACGCCGTTGCTCGCGGTGCATTTCTGCCTTGGAGGAAAGGGGAATCGGCTCGTCTGCCTGAACGGTGGGATTGTATTCCTTTTCGGCCTCCCCCTCATCGGGCGGTGCTTCATTTACAACAAAGCGTGTATTGACGCCGTGAATGACGGTATAGGAATCGGGATCCTCGTCAATGAGGATTTTTCGAACCTTTACAAGCTCCAAGATACCCAAGAAAATAGCGATCATATCATTGAGAGATACCGCATCGTGCAACAGCTCCTGCATCGAGGTGTCTCTGCGACGGGACATACGGTGCAAAATGCCAACGATCTTGACGTCAACGGGAATGATGGGTTTTGCCACCAAGGGGGCAAAGGTCTGTTTTTCGGCTTTGGGACGGGATTCGTTTGCCGCGATGATGCGACGAACGGCGGCACAAAGCTGTG
>JAZQYE010000245.1:0-5052 GCA_045633385.1 Eubacteriales bacterium
AACGAAAAGCTCAACGAGCTGACACAGCGCGTTCGTGAGATCAAGAGCGTGACCATTGGCGTCAATTTGGATGCACAGCTACGCCCCACCTCGGCAGGCGTGCTTTCTATCAATCCCGACGCCTTTAAGTCGGGCGACGTCTTGGATAAGATCCTTCGCCTCAACTTTAAAAACGACAATTACACCTGCATTGCCAACCTCGTTCCCTTTGGCAAAAAGCAGACCGAAAATCAAAAAATGGCACTCTCCTTGGCATTTAACAGCGCTATCAACGACGTTTACCGTTCTTCTCTGCGTTCTTGGAAGAAGATCGTGCAAACATACGTTTTGGAGAACACCGAGTTTTTGCTCAATCTTATGCCAGAATTTGAATTTTTGGTCAAGGGTACGAATATGCTCCGCGATCTGCGTGCAAAGGGCTGTGTGCTTTCCGTTCCCGACATTCGCCCCATGGAGGAGCGTGCTTTTTCGGCGGTGGAGCTCTACAACCCCTGCGTTGCGCTGAAGATCGACGATGAGATCGTGGCAAACGACGTTATTTTTGACGAAAAGGCGACCATTTACGTGCTCTCCGGCCCCAACCGCGGCGGTAAATCGGTTATCACCTGTGCAATTGGTCTGGCGCAGGTCATGATGCAGCTCGGTATGTACGTGCCTGCACAAAACGCGATCATCTCGCCCGTAGATGGCATTTACACACACTTCCCCACCGGTGCCGACGATACCATTGATAAGGGTCGTCTTGGTGAGGAATGCGCGCGCTTGAGCGAGATTTTGGACTGCGTTACGGCAAACAGCCTTGTACTGTTGGACGAGTCCCTCTCCTCAACGGGTAGCTTTGAGGCTTCCTACATTGCGGCAGAGGTTTTGGGCGGCTTGGCACACGTAGGGTGTCGTTGCCTGTTCTCTACCCACTTGCATGAGCTTGCGGCAGAGATCGACAACATCAACGCACGTTCCTTAGCTACGGGAGGTGTTGCCATTGACACCTTGGTGGCAGGAATGAAGGGCGAAGGAAAGAGATCCTTTAAGATCATGCGTGCAAAGCCCGACGGAAAGAGCTACGCGCGCGACATTGCCGAAAGCTACGGACTGACCTATGAAACAATTTTAAAACGCTTTGAAAATCAATAAACGTCACGGGAGTGAGCAGAATGCAACACGCATTCCGCTCACTCCCGTTTTTAGGATCGATCTGCCAAAATCATTTTATAAAAGAGTGCGCTTAATCAAAACGAACAGAATCTGCCCAAGAGATCATGTGCTCTCTGTATTCGTCGATTTGGGTAACGTCGCAAGCAAATTGGATCAGCCAAAATGCGTCGCTTCCCTTGTACATGCAAGTGTAATAATGGTAAGTAATATCGGTATTGGGATTGTAAAACGTATATTCCATAACCATACGATCGCCAACCGCAACGGGATCAGAAGGAGAATGTGCGGCATTGGATTGCTTGACAAGATCTGCATAGTATTCCAGCGTCCAATCTGAAATTCCTGCTTGCAAAGAGAAGGCCTCTTTAAGGGCAAACACTGCAACCGCATTGGAATCGTAGCATACCGTGTATCCCTGCTGCTCGGTTTCTCTAAACGCTTCGGTCAAGGTAACGGTCATTCCGTTTGAGGTAAAGTCCTTGGCGTCTGCCTCGTATACCTTTTGGTTGCCCATACAGCCAACAGCCGACAGCAGGATGGCGGTAAGGATCAAAACGGTTAAAATCTTTTTCATCTTTTTTCCTCCATTTTAAACTGAAATGAATTGTGTCGATTTGTCGTTTTGGCAAACGATCCCTTTTTCGGTGAAACAAAAAGTGCGCCAACCAAAGTCAGCGCACCGAAAAACACATGACCCCGATTGTCGCCAAACAAATTCATTCCACATAACACAAACGCCATGCAAAACAGAGCCTGTATTTTTACCGAAATAAAAAATACACGCTTGTGTTTTGGAATATGGAATTTGTTTGGCACTTTCAGTATACCACATTTTTGCCGATTTGTAAAGTCTTTTTTTCATTTTTTCTTTTTCATTTGCCTCACAAGCTCTTATGCTTGAAAAAACACGGCAAAATTGAGGATGAGCATATAGATGAGCCACAGATCGTGCAACAAAAACAGCATTCCGGCAAAGCGGCTGACACGGTAAAAGCAAAAGGTCACACCCACGCCGAGGCAAAGGATCAAAATACTCTCCAGCACGCTCAAAAACAAGAGCCCTGCCCCGAAAAAGGTAGGATACCAGCAAAGCTCTAAAACGGCAAGGAGCACAAAGAGCATTCCGCCCTTGTACTTATCCACCTCACACCCGGGGGCACGGTAGCCGAGCACAAAGCCTGCCGCACAGCCGATGATCAAAAAAGAGAACGACCACAGCAGTGTCATCAGCCAAACGGGCGGCAAAAGCGCATCTAACCCAAGGGATAAAATGGTCATGTGCGGACTGCCGACAAAAAAGCGGATCAAAACACCGCCGGCAAGCATTCCAAAGCCCAACAGCAGCATACAAAACGGGTTGCTTTGCTCCATTTCCAAATTCAGCCAAGCCCCAAGCGTTGTGCGACCATACTTTTTTTGATACAAAAAACAGCACCTCCCGAAAGATGCTGTTTTTTGTATTGCATCCTTCACCTCTACCTTATGAAAAGGATGCTTGCTTTATGACTCGGGTGGCGGTAAAATCCATGGGACGGGAAAATCATATTCATTCTCCTCCTTCTCCGACTCCTCTTCCTCCTCGCGCTTAGTGTGTCCAACGCAAAAGCGATTGTACTGAACGCCACCGCTCGAAATACCGCAAAAATCGTTTATTTCTTGCTTGAAATACGGTTGATTGGGGTCGGTGTGATATTCTGCCTGTAACGGGTCTCCTCGCCACACGTATTGCGCATCGCTGACGTAGATCTCGCGTGGAAAATGACGCTCGATGCGGATCAATCCAACCTCCGTTTGGTGATCCGTTGGGCAATGCTCGTTGCAAACACCACCGCTCTCCCCCGCGCAATACGGACATAGAACGTGACAGGTACAAAATTCATGCGGCAGATCGTTGGCGCAAAACCATCCCGTTTCCATGCGGTCGCCGCGCGGATCAAGTTCACAAGCGGCATCAAGAAGCATGCCGGAATCCTTACAATAGCTTGCCCGAACGACGGTATTAGGAACGGCAAACCGCGTTTCGCACGCTCTTTCGGCAACGATCAGCTTCATAACGTTGTTCCACGCCTTGGTGCAAATGTTTTTGCCCTCCAAGGGGGCGGGATACTCGTAGCCGCACCACACGCCGCAAATATAATCCGGTGTATAGCCGATAAACCAACGGTCGTGATCGTTGTTGGTAGTTCCCGTTTTCCCCGCACACTCACAAACGCTTTGCAGGTTAAGTGACGAGGACGTCCCGTACTCCACAACGCCCTGCAACAGCTTAGTCATAATGGCGGCGGTTTCGGCAGAGAGCACCACGGTTCCCTCATCCGGCTTTGCCAAAAGGATCTTTCCATCGGCATCAAGCACGCGAAAATACGAGCGGTAGGCGTGACGGACACCTGCATCGGCAAAAGGCGTATAAGCCGCTGTCATCTCGCGCAACGTAACGCCGTAGTTCAACTGCCCCAAGCCGAGCGCCGCCGCGCCAAGGTCGGTATTCTCGCCGTTTTGCACGAGAGGAAGCCCGAATTGCTCCTTGCCGTACCAAAAGGCACGATCCAATCCAAGCTCCTCCAAAACGCGCAAAGCGACCGTATTGGTGGAGTGTGCGACGGCGTACGCGATATTGGTCAATCCCCGATAAACTCCGTTGGCGTTTTTTGGCCATGCGATAAGGCTCTTTCCCTGAAACTCCAAGGGCACGTCATCGTACACGCTTGCCCAATGAATGATGCCCTCCTCCAAGGCAGGCGCATAGACTGTAATCGGCTTGATGGTAGAGCCGGGCGCGCGCTTGGTCTGCGTGGCAAAGTTTTGTACGCGATTCCCTCTCTTTTGCCCCACCGCCCCCGCAACGGCAAGCACGTCACCCGTATGGGGATCGATCACGATCATGGCAGATTGTGCCCGCTCACCGTTTTGGTTGGTAGGCGTTTGCATCGCCGTGCGGTAGTATTCCTCTACGATCTTTTGAAGCGAAGCGTCAATTGCCATCTCGATCTGTGCCCCACCCGTATAAAGCAGGTGCGAGGCGGCGGCGCGGCTCATGCCAAGCTCCGTGCACAAATCGTTGATCACATCCTCTATCACCATATCGGCATACCAGGAGTTGCATTGCTCACCGTCATCCTCGTTGACGTGTAAAACGAGCTCGCTCGCAACTGCATTTTTGTACGCCGTTTCGGTCAAATATCCTTGCTCGTACATTTGAGAAAGAATGAGATCACGCCGCACGAGGTTGTTTTGCGGATTGCGAATGGGATTGTAATAGCTTGGACTGTTGGTAATGGCGGCAATGGTCGCGCACTCGGCTGTGGAAAGCTCTTGCGGCGTTTTGGAAAAATAATGCTCTGCAGCCGCGGCAATACCGTCGCATTGATCGAAAAAATGAATGACGTTGAGGTAAAGCTCCATGATCTGCGTTTTGTCAAGTCTGCGCTCCAGATCCCGTGCGTAAAGGATCTCCTGTAGCTTGCGCCGCCACGTGACCTCGCTATCCCCCGTCATGTTTTTGACCAACTGTTGCGTAATGCCGGAGCCGCCAAAATGCTTGGAGCCACCCAACACGTAATTGACAAGTGCGGCAGCCGTACGGTACCAATCTACACCCTCGTGCTCAAAAAATCGTTTATCTTCTATGGCAACAAAGGCGTTGACCAGATCCTTTGGGATCTGATCATACGGAACGTACGCACTCTGCTTTTGCGCAAAGACAGATGCGGTGATCTCCTCACGCTCCCCCTCCCGTTCGGTGCGGTCGGTAAACTGATAGGCGTAAAACTTGGGCGACTGCGGCACGGCGTTTTGACCTACGATCAACGCAGAGGCGTCCGTTGTGAAATTTTGCTCCAGATAGTATCCAAAAAGGAAGCTTGCAAGCACCGCACTCCACAAAAGCGATGCAATCAC
>JAZQYE010000246.1:0-2007 GCA_045633385.1 Eubacteriales bacterium
GTCAAGATCCTGCTCAACACGCTTGCCGTCGCAGATCACTACCTTGGCAGGGATGCCTACCGCGGTACAATTTTCGGGGATCTCCTCAAGCACTACCGCGCCTGCGGCGATCTTGGAGTTGTCACCCACCTTGAAGGGTCCCAAGACCTTCGCTCCCGCACCAACCATGACGTTGTTGCCAAGGGTCGGGTGACGCTTGCCCGTGTGCTTGCCCGTACCGCCAAGTGTAGCCCCCTGGTAAATGGTACAGTTGTCGCCGATAACTGCGGTCTCACCGATGACTACACCCGTTCCGTGGTCGATGAACAGACCGCGTCCGATGGTAGCGCCCGGGTGGATCTCAATGCCCGTGAGAAGCTTTGCAAACTGGCTAAGCGCGCGGGCAGTCATGGGCAGGCCCTTTACGTGGAGCATATGCGCCACTCTGTGGAATGCAAGGGCGTGAAATCCTGAGTACAGAAAAACCACCTCAACGGCGTTGAGCGCCGCAGGGTCACGCTCTTTGATTTGATTTATATCGTATGCAACTATATCAAGTCCCGTCGCCAGACGGCGCAGGTGATCGCAGTCGCTTTCTTTTGCCTTGCTTTTGACGGAAGCGACTCCTTTTTCGACTTTTTCTCTGGCGGTATTTGCGCATTTTACCGCTTTATCCTTAGCCAGAACCGCGGTGGTGGTCGCCTTGTCCTTGGCAACGCCTGCGTATTTTACAGCCTTTTCACGGGCACTTCTCACTTTTTCGCTGTTAGCGGCGCTTTTTACCTTTTCCGCGCCCTTTTTTGCTCCCGTTTTTACGTTGTCCGCGCATTTTGCGGCGCTGAATTTACGTGTGTCGGGGTCAAGGCAAGCCTCGTATGTGTTTATAAACGCCTGCTTGAGTACGGTTGCCTGCTTTGAATTTGCGATCTTTTTGCCAAATTCCTTAATATTGTCAAGGCTGAGATCGATGTCGATGGTGATTTTCATAATTATAACCTTTCTTTAGTTGAGGTAATTGAACTTGTATTTTTCCGGAATGAGGTTTGATGGTACATTTATTCAGAGTGTCATCCTGAGCACAGCGTCGCTCTGCGACGCGACGCCGAACTTCTGTTGAGGTTGCCGCGTTGTATCGCCGGCGACCGATGCAGAAGCGCAAGGTTTGCCAAGGCAAACCGCAGCGGGATCTCCGACAGATACCGGTGTCCCTTTCTTAAAAAATGTAACTTATCTCGCAGGCGCTATCAGTGCCGTTTGTAGATCCCTTCCTCGCAAAATCTATGGATTTTGCTCGTCGGTTTTGCTTGCTCGCGCACGCGCAAGTTTGCGCTATGCGCTTCGACCCGCAAAACTTCGACGTCGCGTTACGAGACGTAATGCTTTGCTCAGGATGACACACGCAGGAAGCGATCTGCTCGCATTTACCTTTTCTCAAAAAACAAAAAACCGCCCCATGCCCATATAATGGCACAAAGGCGGCGTATGTCGCGGTTCCACTTTGATTTGTAACTCTTATCCGTAACGCTGATCTGCGTACCGCAATATACCGTAAAACGGCTTCCTGCGATCGGCTCCCGAATGCACAACCCGAAATCACATGCCGCTCTTCCACCAAACGAGGGCTCTCTGTAAGGCTTTTATCGGTTTCTTTTCGTTCATTGCCTTTATATCATTATAATACATTTTTTCGTTTTTGTAAATAGTTTTTTAGCAGATTTTTTGACAATTTTCTCCCCAAAACACCCGTTATTTGCCCGATGCGCGCTTTTCTAGCTGGATAATTGCCGCATCGTAGGCTTTGGTGGCAAGCAGAAGGTCGCCCTTTGCCTTGGGAGCGTCACCGCTTATCTCGAAAAGTCTGTCTGCCACGTACTCAAGCACGTGAGGATTTCTTACAAGAAGCGGGCCGATGAGGGTGGTCGCCATGAAATTTTTATAGATAAATCCCTCGTTTTTGGAGTTCTTCTGATGTCCAACGCCGAAAACCACCTCGAAAAGGGGATTTTCCACGTCAAAAAACTGAGAACA
>JAZQYE010000247.1:0-15760 GCA_045633385.1 Eubacteriales bacterium
GCCGTTGAGATCCCAGATGCGGAGATAGCCTTCCTCTATCTTGACGGAAGTGTCGGAAAGAAAATTCTTCATAAAATAGTCGATAGCGTTCGTGAGGTTCTTGCTGTCCGAGCCCCAGATAACGACCTTGCCGTTGACCGCCTTGATGACGTAGCCGCAGCTGAGCGAGGGATATTCCTCGGTAATGGCGCGGGATTCGGCGCGGTTTGTGTTACCGATGAGGATCTCGTGGACCTCGGGACCCGAGGTTACGGTGTTGTTTTCCTTGTTATCCTTCGACCAGTCGCTGTCGAGCTCGAGGGATACGTCATATTTGTTGGTGATCTCCTTGCGCAGCGCGATCGTCGCCTTGAGAGGTTCCGAGTCGAGGGCGTCGGGGCGGATGATCGTGTAGTCGCAGGCACCGTCAAGTACGATGTTGTATATCACAGCCTCGGGCTCGGTCACTTCATCGGTGACGGGCTCGGTCGTTTCCTCGGGGCTTCCCCCGCAGGAGGAGAGAAGCGCGAGCGCGAGGAATATACTTAAAATAAGATAAAGCTTTTTCATCAGAGGATCGATCTTACGTAGTCGATGCTCTTCTTAGCGCACTCGAGGGGAGTAAGACCCATCGAGGGCTTATCCTGCTCGATGACGAACCATTCCGCGCCCGACTCGGTTGCAGACTTGACGATCGAGGGGAAGTCCTGCATACCGCTTCCGACGGGACGGAACTCGAAGCCCGAAGGACGTGCGGGAGCCTTCTTGTCGATGCCGATGAGCTCGTACATATCGTCGCTCTTCTCGCCGTAGAAGTCCTTGAGGTGAACAACAGGGCATCTGCCTGCGTACTTCTTGATGTATTCGGAGGGGTTCTCGCCGCCGACGTTGACCCAGCAAACGTCAAGCTCGGTCTTAAGAAGGTCTGCGGGGACTCTCTCATAAAGGATATCGAGGGCGTACTTGCCGTCGATGGTCATGAATTCGAAATCGTGGTTATGATAGAGAAGCTGGATTCCGAGCGCCTTAGCAGCCTTGCCTAGGACCTCGATGAAGTCAACGACGTAGTCAAAGTTGGCGTTGTCGGGTCTGTGCTCGGGGTTGAGGTAGGGAACTGCAACGTACTTGCAGCCGATCTTTGCATAGTCTGCAAGAAGACCGTAGGGGTTCTTGAGCATATCAACGAAGGGAACGTGAGCCGAGATCGGAACAAGGCCGATCTCCTCGCACATAGCGCGGACGTCCTCGGGGGAGTTGCCGTAAAGACCTGCAAACTCAACGCCATCGTAACCCATTCTCTTCAATTCCTTCAAAGTGCCGTAAAAATCCTTTTCAGCAAAATCTCTTACGGAATATACTTGAATCGCTACAGGAAAAGACATATTGTTATTCTCCTTATAAATTATAATGGAATCATTATTCCTGCGTTTATTATAAGACAAAACCTGCGTTTTTTCAAGACAGTTCTTGAGTAATACAAGACAAATATTGCTATCAGTGCTCGTTTAGCAGGCGAACCAGGGTCTCATCTGCACAAATGAGGACAAAAAAGCGTTCCCCGTGTGCCGACAGCTCCACGCAATAGCGTTCCTCGTCAAACAATACGCCGGTATAGTTGTAAAACGCGCGCTCCTTCTTCATTTGCAAAAACTGCGGCTTGCTCTCCTTTGTCAAGCAAAAAATCGTCTCCACCGAGTCAAGTCCCACGCGGCAAACAACGGTCACGCGTCTACCGTAATATTCGGTGATCACAAAATCGAGCGTTCGCTCTCCGTTTTCGCGTATCTCATAGGTATAGCGACGCATCAGACAAAGCGCGCCCACCATGATCATACCCGTAAAGCTGATAAACGCAACGATTTGAAATAAGATGGGAAAGACGATAAACGGCAAGATACTCACGCCGTACGTCACTGCGCCGAAAATGCCCATAAAAAGCGTAATCAGCTTTTCCTTTTTCTTATGAAAGCTTGGGCTGTAAGAATACATCCTATATCTCCTCCTTTGAGATCCATTGCAAAAGCAACCGCTCCGCCGCAACGGGATCGGCTCTGCCCCCCGTTTGCTTCATGACGTTGCCAAGCAACGCTTGCAGTGCCGCGCGCTTGCCACCCTTGTAGTCGGCTACCACGCGTGGGAGCGATGCGATCACTGCACGAATGATCGGCACAAGGCGTTCCTCGTCCCGAATTTGCCCCAAGCCCTCACGCTCCACCGTTTCCCGTAAGGGAATGTCGGCGTTAAGAGAGCGGGAAAGCAGTTTTTTGGCAGTTGCGCTGTTGATCGTTCCCTCTCCCAACAGCTCCGCCAATTCGCCAAGACGGTACGGGGATACAGGCGAAGAAAAGGGATCGCTCGCGCAATGGCGCAACAGATCGCTCAACAGCAAATTGACCGCCAATTTGGGATAAGCGGTAGAACGTGCGGCAGATTCAAAATAATCTGCCAGTGCCGACTCCCCTACCAATATCGCGGCATCATCGGCGGTAACGCCGTAAGATTTTTGCAAACGCAGAGCACGTGCCGCAGGGAGCTCGGGCAGAGCGGCACGCAAGCGGTCGATTACGCCTTGATCGACGTGTACAGGCAAAAGATCAGGCTCTTGCAAATAGCGGTAATCGTCTGCCGTCTCCTTGATGCGCATTCGAACCGTTATCCCCTTTTGCGCATCAAAGCGCCTCGTTTCGGGCTGTATGCGTTCACCGCGCTCCATCAGCTCGATCTGCCGCTCTTGCTCGTAGCGGATCGCCTTTTCGGCAAACGCAAAAGAATTGATATTTTTGATCTCGGTGCGTACGCCAAAGCGTTCCTCGCCTCTTTTGCGCACCGAAAGATTGACGTCACAGCGCATCGAGCCCTCCTGCATGCGGCAATCCGAAATGCCGCAGGTCAACAGCACGGCACGCAAGGATTTGAGATATGCCACAGCCTCCTCGGCAGAACGCAGATCGGGACGCGAAACGATCTCGATCAAGGGCACGCCGCAACGGTTGCAATCCACAAAGGTCTGCGCGTCGCGGTGCACAAGCTTGCCCGCATCCTCCTCCAGGTGAATGCGTTCGATACCAATGCGCACACAGCCTCGCGTAGGAGACTCGATCTCCAAGCCACCGTTTTTGCAAAACGGACTGTCTGCCTGCGAGATCTGATATGCTTTTGGCAGATCGGGATAAAAATATTGCTTACGGTCTGCACGACTATAGGGTGCGATCTCGCAGGAAAGTGCCAAGCCCGCCGTAACGGCAAGCTCTACGGCACGGCGATTGAGCACGGGCATAGCGCCCGGTAATCCCAAGCATACGGGACAGCATTGCGTGTTGGGCGGTGCACCGAACACAGTCGGGCAAGCACAAAAGATCTTGGTCGCCGTTTTCAGCTCGGCGTGTACCTCAAGGCCAATGACGACCTCGTAATTTTCGTACGTCATAAGCCCGCCACCTCCATTTCTCTCGCAACGCGCAACAAAACGCCCTCATGCCGCGCACCTGCCGTGAGCTGAACCGACACGGGTAAGCCGCCCTCGCCGCAACCGAATGGAACGGAAAGTGCAGGCAACCCCGCAAGGCTTGCATATACCGTGCAAAGATCGGCACGGCGAACCGTTTCGGGGTCTTGGGTATCTCCATAACGGAACGCAAGCGTGGGAGTAGTGGGCGTCAAAATCAGATCGTGCTCCGACAAAAGGTGCATCATGCAAGCACGGATCTGCTCGCGCACACGCTCTGCGCGTACGTAGTACGCCGTTCGATTTTCACCAAGCAGCATATCCGTTCCAAACAGGATCCTGCGTGTCACCTCTCTGCCAAAGCCATCGGCGCGGCTGTTTTCGTACAAGGCGCGGATATTCTCCGCATTGCTTGCACGCAAACCGTATCGAACGCCGTCGTAGCGCCCAAGATTGGACGCCGCCTCGGTACAGCAAAGCACCTCGTAGGCAGCTAACGCCTCGTCAGGCAAAGGGAGATCCGCCTCGCAAACGACCGCGCCGAGCGATTGTAACAGACCAACCGCTCCCTGCACGGCTTTGGCAACGTCTGCCGCAAGTCCACCCTTTAAAAAAGCAGAGATCACGGCAACACGCAAGCCGCGTACAGAGACCGTCTTCATTTCTTGATCAAACGCCGCGACGTCGTATTCGATCGACGTTGCATCTTTCATATCGCGCCCGACCACCGAGCCGAACACGGCAGCAACATCCCCCGCACTGCGCCCCATTACGCCTACGCAATCAAGCGAGGACGCCATAGCGACCGCACCGTAACGCGAGAGCGCACCGTAGGTCGGCTTAAGGCCGTAAACACCGCAAAATGCCGCAGGCTGACGAACCGAACCTCCCGTATCCGTTCCCAAGGCAAAAGCCGCCTCGTTTGCCGCAACTGCTACGGCAGAGCCGCCCGACGAACCGCCGGGTACCAGATCCTGACCATAAGGGTTACGCGTTTTTAAAAGTGCCGAGTAAGCCGTGGAGCTCCCCATGGCAAACTCGTCCATATTCGTTTTTCCAAGTAATACCGCACCGCTCGCACGCAGGCGCTCGGTCACGGTTGCATCGTAGGGCGTGACGTAACGCTCCAGCATACGCGAAGCGCAGGTCAGCGGCAAGCCCTTTGCCGCAAGATTATCCTTCAGCGCAAACGGAATGCCGTCCAACTCGCCCCGTCTCTCTCCGTTCCGACGGCGCAGATCAGAGGCGCGCGCGGCAGAAAGTGCGCCTGCGGCATCCACCGTCAAATACGCACCGAGAGCGGTATCCGTACGCTCGATCTGCTCCAAATATGCCCGCGTCAACTCTTCGGAGGAGTACTCCCCCGCCTCCAACGCACGGGCGTGCGTAAGCAGATCACGATCGAACAATTCTTTCATCATGCCTCCACCACCCGCGGCACCAAAATGCCCTCCTCGTCGGCGGCAGGTGCCATTTTCAAGATCTCCTCGCGCGCAAGGCACGGCATGGGCAGATCCTCGCGAAGCTCAACAAGTGAGACCGCACCCAAAAAGCGATCTTCCTCATACGGCACGTCCTGCAAAGCATCGGCAAGCGCGCGCATAGCATCCAATTCACGGGCGTATGCCTCGGCATCCGACTCGGAAATTGCAACGTGCGCAACCTGCGCCAGCTCCATGACGCGCTCCTTTGTGTATTTCATATCCGTTTTCACTTCCCTACGCAAAAATGTGAAAAGATCCGCGACACGATATCCTCCGATACCGCGCGTCCGTCCAACTCGGCGATCGCCTCCATCGCGCGCTCGCAATCACTGCAACAAAGCTCGATGGGGAGCCCGATTTGCAATGCGCTTACAGCTGTATGTAACGCCTCCAGACAAGCCTGCGCCGCTCCCTTTTGGCGAGCATTGGTCAAAATGGCATCGCGCTTGGTGTCCAACACACCGCTGACAAAACAAGCCTCCACAACCTCCTGCAAGCGTTCCATACCGTCGCCGCTTTGCGCGGAGATCAGAACGGTGTGTGCAAAATGCGAGCGGCAAAACTCCTCCGCTTCACTTCCAAGATCCGATTTGTTGACCACACCGATCACCGTTGCCGGAGTTTGGCACAGCTCCCGTGCCAATGCCTCATCCTCGGCGCTCGGCTTTGCCGCACCGTCAAACACGGCAAGGATCAATTCGGCACGCTCCATTGCCTCGCGTGCGCGGTCGATTCCAATCTTTTCTACGGTGTCCTGCGTTTCGTGCAAACCCGCAGTATCAAACAAACGGAGCGTTACGCGCCCAAGAGACGCCGTATCGCAAAGCACGTCGCGCGTAGTTCCCTCAATATCGGTCACGATTGCGGCGTTGCGCCCCAAAATGCGATTGTAAAGAGAGCTCTTGCCAACGTTTGGCTTGCCACAAATAACGGTGGGAATCCCCTCGGCAATGGCGTGTCCCGTGCGGTAGGTCTGCAACAATTGCTCCACGCGACTTGCGCACTGAAGCAAGGATGCCTCCATCTCCTCACGGCTCATTTCGGCAAGATCCTCATCGGGGTAATCGATCTTTGCATAGACCGACGACAGCACCAGACACAGCGCATCGTAGATCTCGCGGCAACGCCCTTCTACACGCCCGTCAGTTCCGGCGTGAGCCAAGCGCAATTGCTCCTCGGTCTGCGCCTCTAACAGATCCCCCAAAGCCTCGGCGGCAGAAAGTCCCATTTTGCCATTGAGAAAGGCGCGACGGGTAAACTCACCTGCCGTAGCGGCACGAGCTCCCGCACTCAAAAGCGCGGTCAAAACCGTTTCTGTCAGCAAAATGCCTCCATGACAAGCGATCTCCACTGTGTCCTCACCCGTAAACGAGGCAGGCGCACGAAAAACGGTTGCAATACCGTCGTCGATCTCGCTCCACTCCCCTGTAGCATCGGGGGCTAAGATACTGCCGTACGTTGCCATACGCAACGGGCACTCACCAAGCTTTTTTCCATTGCGCGGCAAAAATACGCGCTCGCAAATTTCGACGGCGCGATCCCCCGAAACGCGAAGCAAAGCCACGCCGCCCTTTCCGCGCGCCGTACTGACGGCGGCGATCGTATCTCCTAATATCATTTCATACCTCAACTCTCAAAAAAGACAGCGAGAGGGAGAACCCCTTTTGCAAGCATTGATTCTCCCTCCCTTTTTGATTTTACGTAACCGTATCTTATTCCTCGTCGGAAGCTGCAGGAGTACCCTTGCTGTCATCCAGGAACATCACCACGCGGCGATTGTTCTCCGATCCGATGGAGTTGGTGGAAACACCGTCCACGTGTTGGATCTCGGAGTGAATGATTCTTCTTTCATAAGGATTCATAGGCTCGAGCATCACGCTCTTCTTGTACTTAACGACCTTTGCAGCCATACGTCTTGCAAGTGCACGGAGTGCATCCTCGCGCTTTGCACGGTAGCCCTCGATGTCAAGCGTGATCTTGACGTAGTCGCGCTTTTCGCCCTTGACCTTTTTGTTAGCGGCAAGGTTTGCAAGATATTGGAGCGAATCCAAGGTCTCGCCGTGATGACCGATCAGCACACCTGCGCCCTCACCGTCCACGGTAATGAGAATGTCGTCGTTGCCGCCTTCCTTCTTCTCAATGGTGAGAGAAAGCTCCATATCGGAAATGACCTGGCGGATAAACTCAACGGCAATATCGGCACCGCCAAGCGTATAAACGGCAGTAACCTTTGCCTCTTGTGCGCCAATACCGAGGAAGCCGCGCTTACCCTCGTCCATTACGGTAAATTCAATATTTTCAATGGCAACGCCAAGCTCGGCAGCTGCCTTTTCCTTTGCTTCGTCAACGGTCTTTGCCGTTACGACCAATTCTTTTTTCATAACTTTACTACCTCTTGAATTATTCCTTGTTGTTTTCTGTCTCTTGGGATGCGCTGTCCTCAGACTGCTCTGCAGCTTCGGTAGCCTCGGTCTCTTCTGTCTCCTGCTTGGGAGTTTGATCCGCTCTGTCATCCTTCTTCAAAGCGATCTTTCCAAAGGGCGTGTTTTGTGCTTTTTCTTCCTGCTCTTGCTTTTCGCGCTCTTCGATAGCCGCCTTACGGGCAAGACCGCGCTCACGGGTATCCTCAAAATCCTCGTCGTCGATATAGTGCAAGGAACGAACGGGACGAACCTGAGAGCCGTTGCCGCCGCTCTTCTTCTTTTTCATTTTGCCTGCCATTTCGCGCTCAGCCGCCTTGTAATCCTCCTCGGTAAAGGTGGGCAGGGGCATAATGCGAGCCATGATAAAGGACTTGAGCAAGCCGACCCAGCTACGGAACGCCCAATATACACCGATTACGGCAGGAACTGCCATGGTAAAGAAGGTGGACATTGCGGGCATGGTGACATCCATCATCGAGTTGGAGCAAGCCTCTTGGCGAGCGTCGATACCGTCGTTGGTAGCAGGACGGTACATAAACTTACGATTGAGCTTGGAGGAGAAGAAATAGGTAACAAAGGTCAGAACAGGCACCAACAAAAGCAACCAAGCACCGTTGCTCCAATTGTTGATGTTGGGGGTTAGACCAAAGTTCAAGCCGCCGATGTTGAAGTTCGGAATTGCTTGTACCGCTCCCTCCAGGGAAGAAAGAACCTCCGCGTTGATATTAAAATAGCGGAAGCTTGCAAGTGCATCGATGACACCGTCGCTGTTATCCTTGAGCAAGGAAAGAAGCTCGATGGTACCGCGGTTAGAGCCAAGGGACATTCCAAGTCCGCCTGCCGCGGGAGATGCGGTTGCAAAGGTGTTCAGAGCCGTAGAGATCGATGCGCTCTGTCCCAGCACGTAGTGCAACGGGTCAATAACAATATAGTAGAGCGCCATAACGACGGGCATTTGCAGCAACAGAGGCAAGCAACCGCTGTAGGGGCTGAAGTTCTCGCGCTGATACAGCTCCTGGATCTCTGCCTGCATTTTTTGCATGGTAGGCTGGTCGTTACGTCCCTTGTACTTGTTCTTGATCGCCATTTCCTTGGGGCGAAGCGTTGCCTGCTTGATGGAGTTCTTTTGTTGCTTTACGGAGAACGGCAGCATAACGACCTCGATCAGAATTGCGAATACGCAAATACCGATGACGTAACTGCCAAAGCCGATGGTGTTGGTAATACCGTTGAGGATCTTACCGATGAACACCAAGATACCGTCCAAAAATCCGGACTTTTCAATTTCGATCTTTTGTTGGAACGCTTTGATGAGAAGATCGACGTCAGCCTTGATCTTGTCAGCTTCGGCACCATCCCACTTTTTCAGGTATGCATCCAGATCCGCGTTGGAAAGAGCATCCTTTTTTGCATCTGCAACGGTTTGGTTTGCCTTGTTGATCACGTTCTTGGCGGCGGCAACGTTCAGACCCTTGTCTGCGCTGAAATCCGCCTTGGGATCAAAACTCTCGGCAGTCATATCGTAGCCGCGGCTAGCCGCAACCAACGCCTCACGTGCATCGAAGCCGGAGGAAAAAGATTCCTTGATCAGCTTTGCGATCGCCTTGAGCTCGGTAGCATCCATTGCGTGAGCAGGCTCGTCTTTGTTCCAAACGAACAGATCCTCGTTCATTTCGATCGTAGCGGTCTTTTGCTGTGTTGCACAGCTTGACAACAGAGTCATCATCAAAAGGATCACTGCAACGACCACAGCAATGCGCCCTGTTGTTTTCTTCGTTTTTTGATTCATGTTTCTTTCCCTTCTTGTATTTGGGATTTGCACCGTCCTTGTTGGTTTGCCGCACGGTGCTGCGGAATCATTGCGTTGCGTGTTCGTCCTTCTCCAAACCGTATTCCTCGGGATAAAAGTATTTCGTCATCGGCTCGGCGGTGTACCTGCGATTGCGCAAGCCCTTTTGGGGTACGGGATCGTAGCCGGGTGCGCAAAACGGTTGACAACGTACGATGCGCATCAGCATCAGCAAAAATCCAACGAAAAATCCGCGCTTTTCAAACGCCTCGACAGCGTACGCAGAGCAGGTTGGAGTAAAGCGACATGTTGCCCTACCCTTGAGCGGTGAGAGATATTTTTGGTAAAGACGAATCAGCCAAATACACAAGTACTTCATTGATTCTCGTTTGAACGGAACATATTCATTTTTTCAAATCCGCATCGAAGCTCTCTTTCCACGTCGGTGGACTTGGCACTCAAAATTCCCTCCTTGGGAGAGACGACGACCAGATAACCGGTCTTCAATTCGGGTTCCACGGCGCGATAGCCTGCGCGCAAGATGCGCTTGACTCGACTGCGCTGTACGGCACAGCCCACGCGCTTGGTAACGCTGACACCAAAACGGTTATAGCTCTTTTTCGTAGGGTTCTCCTTGGCAAGTCGCTTTGAGAGATAATCACGCAAAACGAATACCGAAATATACTTCCCCGAAAAGCGCGTACCGCGTTGAAAGGTCTTTTGATACAGATGATGTTCCTTAATAGTTGTGTACTTCATTGTTTTTTCCTTCGTTCAAAGTTTGCTTCCGTCAAAAAAATTCAAAATTCTGTTTGTCGATAACGACTGTTAAAAAATGTCCAAACAAACAAAAACGCCGACAGCGAGGACGCGATTATGCGCTTCACAGCAGTCGGTGTTTTATGTTGTAATTGGCATGCCTTGCGGCAAGCAATCAATAGGTCAGTCTTTTTCTGCCCTTAGCGCGTCTTCTCTTGAGGACGTTTCTGCCGTCAGCGGTTTTCATTCTCTTTCTGAAGCCATGCTCCTTTTTTCTCTGACGCTTTTTAGGTTGGTAAGTTCTGAGCATCGTTTTGCACCTCCTTTAGATTAAATCGGAAGCGTTTCACATTTTCAAGCCTGGAATACGCTTTTACACAATGACACGCTATATTATAACCGATTCTTTCCTTTTTGTCAAGGGCTTTTTGAAAATATTTGAAAAAATTTAAGCGATATCTTCATTTTGATATTGCAAAAATGCAAATTGTGTATTATAATGTTTGTAGAAAAAGATTTTACACACGACCGCGGCTCTCTGCGGGAAGGAATTTACATGAACATCTTAAAGGAAGCGGATTTCCGCAAGGAACTCAAAGGCACTCCGGGTGCGGGATATTTGTTTTTTGGAGACGAGGATTATCTCAAATCCTTTGCCGTGCGACAGGCACGGGATCTGATTTGCCCCGACCCCACCTATGCCTTTTTTAACGAAATGAAGCTCGATGCGGTGGACTTTACGCCGCAAAAGCTGTTGGATGCCCTGATGCCCATGCCCATGATGGCAGATAAAAAGCTCATCACCCTCACGGGCATCAATTTTACTGCCATGCGACAGGGAGAATTGGACGAATTATGCGAGGTGCTCTCCACGCTTAAGGATTACGACTACAACCTTTTGATCGTTGTCACGGCGGCAGATGCCCTCAATCCCGGATACCTGCCCAAAAAGCCCTCCGCTACGCTGACACAATTGAGCGAGTACCTCACTCCCGTACAATTCGAGCGTTGCACCACGGCAAAGCTTGCCGCATGGGTGCAAAAGCATTTTGCCCACAACGGCATTGAAGCCTCCCCTGCCCTGTGCACGCTGTTACCCGAATACTGCGGACACAGCATGTTTATTCTGGCAAACGAGATCGACAAGCTCTCCTACTACCTCCTCTATCACCAAAGAAGCACGGCGACCGAGGCAGATATGCGCACGGTCTGCACACCTGCGAATGAATACGATGCCTTTGCCTTTACCAACGCCGTTATGGAGGGGCGTCAGGATGCCGCGCTTGCCATTCTTGCCGACTACCGCTTTAAGCGCGCCGACCCCATTCTCATTCTCGGTGAGGTCACGCGTGTCATTTGCGATATGCTTGCCGTGCGCGCCATGACCGATGACGGAACGCCTAACGCAGAGATCTCTGCCCTGCTCAAGCTGCACGAATACAAGGTCGGGCTCTATCAAAGAAGCACGCGTCAAAGCTCCGAAAAACGACTCAAAAACGCACTTGACGCTTGCTTGGAAGCCGACCGCGCACTCAAGAGCTCTACGCAAGGATATATCGCGCTGGAGCAATTGATCTGCAAGCTATAAAACAATTTCAAAACAACAAATTACGTACAGTCTTTTGATACGCAAGGAGGCGATGCTCAATGAGCGAGATCTTGCAACTGTTCAAAAAGAAAAATAGGCATGACGTAGATATGACACAGGGCGGAATCATGCAACACCTGCTGGTGTTTGCCTTTCCTCTCCTGATCGGAAATATCTTTCAACAATTCTATAACATGGTTGACACTTGGGTGGTTGGCAACTTTGTCAGCAACGAGGCGTATTCGGCAGTCGGATCGGTCGGTCCTGTCATCAATATGCTCATCGGATTTTTCGGAGGCCTTTCGGGAGGCGCGGGTGCCGTCATTTCTCAATACTACGGCGCGCGCCAAGAGGAAAAGGTCAACCGCACCGTGCACACCGCCATGACCATGACGTTGATCCTCGGTATCGTCTTCACAGCACTCGGCATTTTAACAACGCCCTTTATGCTGAACATGATGAACACCCCCGACGAGGTCTTTGGTCAATCCAAAGCCTATCTGACCGTGTATTTTGCAGGGATCATGGGGCTGATGATCTACAACATTGGATCGGGCATTTTGCGTGCGGTGGGAGACTCCACTCGCCCGTTCTACTTCTTGTTGGTGTCCTCCCTGCTAAACGTCGTGTTGGACCTCTTCTTTGTTTTGGGGCTTGAAATGGGCGTGGAAGGCGTTGCACTTGCCACCATCATTGCGCAGGCTGTTTCTGCAATTCTCGTCATCATCACGCTAATTCGAACCCCCTCCTGCATTCGCTTCGCTCCACGCAAAATGGGCATCGATACGGATATTTTTGCAAAGATCCTGAAGATTGGATTGCCCTCTGCCCTGCAAATGGCAGTCACCTCCTTTTCCAACGTATTCGTACAATCTTACATCAACAATTTCGGTCCCGACGGTATGTCCGGCTGGACCTCCTATGCAAAAATCGATCAGCTCGTTCTCTTACCCATGCAATCCATATCCTTAGCTTCCACCACATTCGTGGCGCAAAACCTTGGCAGCCAACAGCCCGATCGTGCCAAACGCGGCGTACGCACGGCGTTGCTTCTCTCTTGGGCAAGCGTGCTGATCCTGATGCTTCCCATCATGTTCTTTGCCCCCTCTATGGTAGCATTCTTCAATGACCGTGCAGAGGTCGTTGTAATTGGTGCCATGCTGTTGCGTTGCATTACTCCGTTTTACCTTTTGTGCTGTATCAACCAGATCTACGCAGGGGCATTGCGCGGTGCCGGCGTAACCTTTGTTCCAATGGTCATTATGCTGACGTCGTTCGTCGGCTTCCGCCAATTGATGCTGTATTTGCTGACGTATCATTGGATTCCCGCATTGCAAAGCGTTTACACGCTAACCGACAATGCGCGCATGCTCATCACGGCAATGTCCTACCCCGCCGGATGGCTGTTGGCAACCACGCTGATTGCAATCTATTATCACACGTACGGATTTAAAAGCTCCAAGATCGTAGAACCGACCGCTCCGCCGACAGATTCAAAGGAACGCGCCGAGGAGCCGACAGCAAACGAATAAAGCTTTGAGGGGAGAGCCTTTCCAAAAAGGCTCTCCCCTCAAAATATGATAGAATCTTATTCTGCCACAAAGATATACGGATAGATATCCTGACCGCCGTCGATAAAGTAAAGCTCGGCATCGGGGCAGGACTGTTCCAACAGCGACTTGAATTCTGCCTGCTCCTCGGCGGAAGCATCCTTGCCGCAGAACACAGTCAGCATAAACTTATCGGGGCCGTCCAACAGCTTTTTAGCAAGTGCGCAGGATGCCGTCATGCGCTCCTTTTCGGAGAGCACGATCTCCTTGCCAATGATACCAATGGTGTCGCCGTTTTTGATCTGTACACCGTTGATCTCGGCATCGCGGATCGAGGGAGATACGTAACCGGCTGTTACACGCGACATTGCCTCGGTCATTTCAGCAACGATCGCTTCGGGATCCTCGTTTTCAAAGTTTGCACCCGAAAGCGCTACGTAACCAGAGCCGATGTTCTTGCTGGGAATCACGTGGACCTTTGCGGCTGTGTAAAGCTCTGCCGCCTGCTGTGCCGCCATAAAGATGTTACCGTTGTTCGGGAACACGAAAATATGCTCGGCGTTCACCTTTGCAAAGGCATCCAAAAAGTCGTTGGTGGAGGGGTTTTGCGTTTGTCCGCCCTCAACCACCTCGTCGGTTCCAAAGTCGCGGTACAAAGCCTCAATGCCGGGGCCCGTGCATACGGCTACCACGCCGTACTTTTTCGCGGGTGCGGCAGGTGCGCTCCCCTCTGCGGGGGCAGGAGCACTTTCTTCCTCGCCCTCGATCGAGCTGTGCTGAAGCGACATATTCTCGATCTTGACCGTCAAGAATTCACCAAACTCACGGCAATGCGCCAGCACCTTTTCGGGGGTGAGCGTATGCACGTGAATCTTAACGATGCTATCGGTTTGGAACGCCACGATGGAGTCTCCGATTTCGGCAAGGAAGACCTTGAGTGCCTCCACGTCAAAGCTTGCGATGTCGATCTTGGAGGTCTGCAAACGAACGAGCAACTCGGTACAATATCCGTACGTCATGACACTGTCAGGGCCAAAGCCGTCAAAATCGGCGGTGGGAGCTGCAGGCTTTGTAGTCAGGCGCGCAACGTCCTCCTCGGCAAGAATATCCTCACCGTTGAGCACGCGGTTAAAACCGTCCATAATGTAGAACAGACCTGCTCCACCACTATCTACCACGCCTGCCTCGCGCAGTACCGAAAGGATCTCGGGGGTGCGCTCCAAGGATGCGTGCATTTCACCGACCAGGTCGGCAAACAGCGTACTGATGGTACTCTCGGGAGTAATACGGGAAACGGCGTAATCAACCGCCTCGCGCGCCACCGTCAGAATCGTTCCTTCGGTGGGAGTCATAACAGAAGTATATGCCTGCTGAACACCTCTTTGCAATGCGCGTCCAAACGCCTCGGGATCTGCCTGATCCACGCCCTCAATGCCCTTTGCCGTGCCTGCAAAGAATTGAGAAAGGATAACGCCGGAGTTTCCGCGCGCGCCAAGAAGCATACCGTGCGAAAACGCCTTCATGACCTCGGCGAGGTTATCCGACTCCAAGTGCTCGATTGCGGCAACACCGCTCTCGATGGTCATGCGCATATTGTCACCGGTATCACCGTCCGGCACGGGGAATACGTTGAGTTTGTTGACCGTTTCGGCATTGGAGCGAAGCTCCTGTGCACCGCCGCGCGCCATTTTGGAAAGAAGTGCGCCGCCCATCAGCTTGATGTTCTGCCAGGTGGGAGTCTTCTTTTTATTGGGGTTTTGTGCCTCTTGCGCTGCCTTTTGCGCCTTTTTTTGCTCCGTCGCCTTTTTGGTAGCGTCGGAAACCTTAATAATGGTGACCGCCGTTTTGTGAACGCTGGTCTTTGCCGCCTTTTTTACGGTCGTAGCGGCTTTTTTTACGGTATCTGCCGCGCGCTTTGCGACCTCATCGGTTTTGGTAGAGGAAACCTTTTTTTCTTCGGGTTTCTTGCTTTCTGCCATAATGGATTCTCCTTCGTTGTATTGAGCGGATCACACACTCTGTGTGCCGTTCTTATCTTTCGTTTGCTATAAAGAACAATGCCAGCGTGCCGGGGCCGGAATGCGCACCGATAACGGGTCCTACGTCGGTAATGACCTGAACCTCAACGCCGTGTCTCTCCTTCAAAATTGCCGCCAAAGCCTCTGCATCCGCAAGGCAAGCACCGTGAGAGATAAAGACCGAGCCGTTCTCTTTATCGGTTGCGCGAGCGGTATATTGATCTGCCAAAGCGTTGATCGCGGTCTTTCTGCCGCGCACCTTGGATACGGGGATCAAGTGACCATCGTTGTCCATGTAGAGCACAGGCTTGATACCGAGCAGATTGCCGACAAATGCCGCCGTAGGGCTGACTCTGCCGCCTCTCTTGAGGTAAACGAGGTCGTCAACGGTGAACCAGTGACAAATTCTCATCTTGTTTTCCTCAGCGAACTTTGCAGCCTCCTCAATAGTAGCGCCCTCGTTCTTCTTAGCGATAACCATGTCAATGAGCAGGGCAATACCGGCACTTGCCGCAAGAGTGTCCACAACGATAATTTTTCCGTCGGGGTACTTGCCGCAAAGCTGAGTTGCCGCAAGGCGTGCGGAGTTAAAGGTAGTGCTGAGTCCTGATGAAAATCCGATATAAAGAATATCCTTACCGTCCTGGAGTATTTTTTCGAACTCTACAGCAAAGGTCTCGGAGTTAACGGCAGCAGTTTTTGCAACACCGCCCTCACGCATTTTG
>JAZQYE010000248.1:0-3493 GCA_045633385.1 Eubacteriales bacterium
CGATATGCTTTCGCTATGCTCAAGCTCGATATATTGTCGCTACGCGTCAATTCGATATGAGATAAATCCCTCGTTTGCGAAGCAAACATATCGAGTGCGTCAGCACATATCGAACGCCGCAGGCGTATATCGAAAATCCCGCAAGGGATTTATCTCGATGCGTGTTCTCCGTTAAGGATAACACGCTAAACGCTCCCGTTTTGTCCTTCCTACAAAAGCTCTTCCCCATCAATTCTTCGGTTTTCCCTTGGAGATCAGGCAAGCAAGGTAACCAAAGACGAGAGCGGCGGAGATACCGCCGGCGGCGGCTTGCAAGCCACCCGTGAGAGCACCAAGCATTCCCTTTTCTTCCACGGCTTTGCGAACGCCCTCGGCAATGAGATAGCCAAAGCCCGTCAGTGGCGTGGTGGCACCTGCGCCGGCAAACTCAACCAGCGGTCGATAAAGCCCGAGCGCGCCCAGCACAACGCCTGCAACCACGTAAAAAACGAGAATACGAGCAGGCGTGAGCTTGGTGCGGTCGAGTAAGATCTGCGCCACCAGGCAAAACGCGCCGCCAACCAAAAAAGCTTTGAGATACGGCAATAAAACGTCCATCAATTTACGCTCCATCCTTTCCCGAATGACGGCAAAGCTCCAATAGATGCGCCACACCCGGAATGTTTTTTCCCTGTTTGATACTGTCGGGGCTCATCAAAGCTCCCGTTGCCAAAAAGAGAATGCGAGAGAGCGATCCGCGCTCCAGCATAGGCAACAGCTCTGCGGCAAGCACCGAAGCCGAGCATCCACACCCCGAACCGCCACCGTGAACGTCCTGCAACTTGCGATTATAGATGCGCTGACCGCAATCGCTGTATCGCCCACGCAGATCATAGCCGTTGGCATACATCAGCTCCAACAAAATATCGCCGCCCTCGTAGCCGAGATCCCCCGTAATGATCAGATCGTACGCCTCGGGTGGTTCTCCCACGGCTTTAAAAAAGCGCAGGAGCGTATCAACGGCGGCAGGTGCCATTGCCGCCCCCATGTTGGAGGCATCGCGTATGCCCGCATCGATCACTTTGCCAACCATACCACGGCACACCCGAACGTGCGGACGGTGAAAAGGGTCACACGTAGCAGAGGTGAGCAAAAAAGCACCTGCCCCTGTAACTGTCCATTGCGCGGTGGGCGAACGCTGTGCACCGTACTCCAAGGGCGTGCGGAATTGCCGCTCCGCCGCACAGTAGTGCGAGGATGTGACCGCACCGCACAGCCCCGCAAGCCCCGACGTCACCAACGCAGAAGCCAACAAAAGACTTTCGGCACAGGTGGAGCAAGCCCCGTACAAGCCAAGATACGGCACATCAAAATCGAGCAAGCCGTACGCCGAACCAACGCATTGATTGAGCAGATCCCCTGCCAACAGCACGTCCACCTCCCCTTCACCGCGCCCTGCCTTTGCAAGCGCGGTATTCAGGGCAAGCCGTTGCATCTCACTCTCGGCACTCTCCCAGCTCTTCATGCCAAAGCGGTCGTCGGTGTCGCAAAGGTCAAACAGAGCCCCCAAGGGTCCGTGCTTCTCCTTTGCCCCCACAACACTCGCCGCCGACAAAAATGCGGCGTTCAATTCCATCCATTCCTTGCGCACGTGTGTACCTCCATGCGTTTTTTAGGTAGTGTACCCAAACGCGCAATGCTCATACGCCGTGAGCGCAAGTTTTCATTTTTAGTGCATTATTTCAACTCGTAAAACGTCATGACAGCATTGAGCATTTTGGCGGTCTCTCCGCGTGTCAAAGTCGCGTTTGGCGCAATGCAGCCGTCGGTGGCATCCATAATTCCAAGCGCGTTAAGTGAATAAATGGCGTCCTTTGCCCACACGGGAATATCGGAGCTATCGGCAAAGGTTGGAATGACCGATGCCGCAGGACCTTCTACAATGCGATCAAGCATAACAGCCGCGTCGGCACGGTCGATGGCTTGATTGGGCAAAAAGCAGAGGTTGCCATCCTGCAAGCTACCGCTGACGTAGCCCATGGCGTACGCCGCCGCTACGTAACCCTTCATAGCGGTTGGGATCTCGTCATCATCGTAAAATCCCGTTTCTTCGCAGGACGGGACCTCCGTAATACCTGCGGCATTCATTGCCATGACCAAAAACTCCGCTCGGCTGACGGTGCGATCGGGATAAAAATAGATATCCTTTCCCACCTGCGTACCACTCATTACCCCTGCCTCGGTCAAGGCAAGCGCGGCAACGTAGGCTTGCGAGCTCTGCATATCCACGTACGTGACCGACGTACCGGGAGAGGTGACCTGCAACGAAACGGTTGCCATAGCGCTGTAATTGCCGTAACGGTCACGCGCGACGTAGCAAAAACGATCGTTGCCTACAAAATTCTCATTTGGCGCATATACGTACTCTCCTTTTGCCGCATCGGTCAGGCGTACCGATCCGTTTTGCGGCGGCGTTACGATCTCAAAGGTCATGGTGTCGCCGTCGGGATCATAGGCAGAAAGCGTGCCGTGACTCTCCATATCTCGAAACGTGGAAACGTTGAGCACCACTCCCGACGCCATACTGACCGTAGGCGTGTAATTGGTCTCTGCCAAAAGATACACGCGGCAAACCACGGCAGTCGCGCTTTGATTGGCAGAAAAGGTGAACGATGCCTCGCGCACGTCATCACTCGCCGCCGCAAAGGTCAGGTGCGCAAGATTTTCCGCAGATATCGTCTGCCCAACAGCCACACGCGTCGCCCCCAACAACAGCTCCCCTGCGCTCGCCTCCGGCAAGGAGCGCACCGTAATAGAGGTAACGCTTGACAAATTCAAGCCACGCGCAAAATCCTCTGCCTCAAAGGTCACGTCATTTCCAACGGGAGCACTCACGGCAACGTCGGTAAACGCAGAAAACACACTCACGCCATGCGACAACACCGTTTCGGCATCTGCCGCCACCTCCTTGGCACACCCCGATGCCGCCAACAGCCCAATGCACACCGCACCGCACGAAAGTGCCGCTCCAACGCGACCCAATGCGCTCCGTTTTGTCCTTTTCATACCTTTTACCACCCTTTCCGCATTTTAATGCGTGTTTGTTGCTCTATTCTATGCCAAGGTGCTTGCAATTATGACACCGACGATCGCATTACAAAAAAACTGCCGCAGGCAATGCGAGCCTGCGGCAGTTGATGTTGGTTATAAAAATCAGAAGGTGATCTCGCAGTTCTTTTCCGCCGACTCGTAGATCGCGTCAAACAGCTTTGCACTCTCGAGAATATTGCTGATATGACTGCGATTGCGGCGACCGCTCTCGCAAGCATCCAAAAAGTCGGCATCCTCTCTGTAGTACATATCCGGAATTTCAAAGTCGGGACGCTCATCGGTCAGATCGTTCTTAAAGAAGGTAAAGTGTTCGCCGTAGTCCAAACGAACGCCGCCCTTATCGCCAAGAAAATCAATGAACATTTCGCCCCTACCGATATTCTGCGCCCATGCGCCGTTAAGG
>JAZQYE010000249.1:0-7303 GCA_045633385.1 Eubacteriales bacterium
GCATCATTCGCGAAAACATTACCAGAAGCGCTATGTATTCGGGCAAGATCCACGGTACAGGACCGCGCTACTGCCCCTCAATCGAGGACAAGCTGGTTCGTTTTGCCGACAAGGAACGCCATCAGCTCTTTGTTGAGCCAATGGGCAAAGACACCTCCGAAATGTACCTACAAGGCTTTTCCACCTCCCTGCCCACCGACGTGCAGATCCAAATGCTGCATTCATTAAAAGGATTTGAAAACGCCGAGATCATGCGCTACGCCTACGCGATCGAATACGATTGCGCCGATCCTCTCCAAATGAACGCCACGCTGGAGTTCAAAGCAGTAAAGGGCCTGTTCGGCGCAGGGCAGTTCAACGGCACTTCGGGCTATGAAGAAGCCGCCGCGCAAGGGCTTGTCGCCGGAATCAACGCCGCCTGCCGCGTAAAAGGGCAGGATATGGTCGTTTTGCCGCGCTCCGGCAGTTACATCGGCACCTTGATCGACGATCTGGTCACAAAGGGAACGAACGAACCCTACCGCATGATGACCTCGCGCTCCGAATACCGCCTCCTGCTCCGCCAGGACAACGCAGATCTACGCTTGACCCCTATTGGCCACACAGTAGGGCTCGTAAGCGATGAAAAATATCAAGCATTTTTGGCAAAAAAAGAGGCAGAAGAGCAAGAAAAAGCGCGCTTGGAGAGCACGCACGTCTCTCCTGCCGCCGCTGCCCCCCTTTTGGAGCGACTTGGCGAAACACCGTTAAAATCAGGCGCTTCTTTAGCAGATCTGCTCCGCCGCCCTGCGCTGACATACGAACTGCTTGCAGAAATCGATCCGACACGCCCCAACCTCCCCTTCTCCGTGCAATTAACAGTAGAAACCGACACAAAATACCGCGGCTATGCCGAAAAACAGCTTTTGGAGGTTGAAAGACGCAAAAAGATGGAAGAAAAACGACTCCCCACAGACATCGACTACCAAACCATCAAAGGCTTGCGTTTGGAGGCCGCGCAAAAGCTGAATCGCATTCGCCCCCTGACCATCGGACAGGCGTCACGCATCAGCGGCGTCAACCCTGCCGACGTCACCGTTTTGCTCATCTATCTCGGTTTAAAGTGAGGTAAGCACCATGCACATCGATCAAGCAGAATTTCATCGTTTGTTCACAAATGCCATGCAAAGGAATGATCTTGCCTCCTTAACAACAGAACAAACCGACGCCTTTTACCGTTTTACCGAGCATTTGCTTACCGTAAACGAGCACACAAACCTGACCGCCATTCGCGATGTTCCCTCTATTATTGATAAGCACTACGTCGATTCCCTGCTCGTCTCTCGCTTTTTGCCAATCGGTACGCGCGTACTCGACCTCGGGTGCGGCCCGGGCTTCCCCTCCATCCCACTTGCAATTGCGCGCCCCGATCTGACGATCGTTGCTCTTGACAGCACCGCAAAAAAGATCGCTTTTGTGCAGGAATCAGCCAAATTGCTCCAAATCGACAATTTGAGAGCAGTTTCCGGTCGCGCCGAGGACGTTACGATCCGCAAGCAGTTAAAGACCTTTGATTTTGTCGTCAGCCGCGCAGTAGCTCGTTTGAACGTGCTTTGCGAGCTTTGCCTTCCTTATTTAAAGGTAGGTGGCGTCCTGCTTGCTCTCAAGGGTGCAAAATTCCAAGAAGAAGCCGACGAGGCCAAAAGTGCGATCAAAATCTTGGGCGGAGACGCGCCGATCATCGATAGCACACCTCTGATCACACAGGCAGACGAAGAAACGCGTGCAACCGTTATGATCAAGCTCTTAAAAGCTCCACCGTCGCAATATCCACGCGCATACGCCGCAATTCTGAAGAAACCATTATAAAACGTTTCACGTGAAACACTGCGCAGCTTGTACTCGAATGTTTCACGTGAAACTTTTTTGTTCGCCTTTTCAGCTCAATGTTTCACGTGAAACATTCACCTTTTTTGTTATCCGGTCGTTTAATCCTCCTGTACAGCAAATTGTTTCACGTGAAACATCAAAAAAATCAACAATATTTATAAAATGTATTGTGTTTTTTGCAAAAGTGTGGTATAATAATAGCAATCACTCATTTTAACGATACAGAGAGGAGAAATACATATATGGGTAAGATCATTGCCTTTGCCAACCAAAAGGGCGGCGTTGGAAAAACCACCTCCGCAGTAAACATTGCGGCATCGTTGGGCGTGCTTGGTTACAAGGTCCTTCTGATTGACCTCGACCCCCAAGGAAATGCCACCAGCGGTATTGGAATTGTAAAAAAGAACTTGAAGGTCACGTCTTTTGACATGCTGACGACCGATGCAGGCGTTGAAGACGTTGCAATCAAGACGAATTTTGATAATTTGAGCGTAATTCCCACCAATACTACGCTCGCTCGTGCAGAATACGAGCTTGCGGACGTTGAAAACGGCGAATACGTCATCAAAAACAAGCTTGCCGCAGTTTCCGATCAATATGATTATATCATCATCGACTGTCCACCCTCTTTGGGAATGCTGACCGTAAACGCCATGACCGCAAGCGACGGCGTTGTAATTCCCATGCAATGCGAATTCTTTGCGCTTGAGGGACTTTCGCAGTTGATGTTTACCATCAGCCGTATCAAATCGCACTATAACAAGGATCTGAACGTAACCGGCATTCTCATCACGATGTACAACAACCGCCTCATTCTTTCGGCGCAGGTACTCAGCGAGCTGAGGAAGCACTATGACGACAAGCTGTTTGAGACCACCGTCTCGCGCAACGTCAAGCTTTCGGAGGCTCCCAGCTTCGGAATGCCCGTATATTACCACGAAAAGCGCTCCAAAGGTGCTATTGAGTACCTCAATATTGCAAAAGAGCTTGCAGAGCGCATTTAAAGGAGGTCAAAATGGCTAAATCAAGAAGCGGTCTCGGGCGCGATTTCTATTCGCTCCTGGACGACAACATTCTCGCCAGCGACAAGACCTCAGCGGCTACCAATTTGCGCATTTCCGAAATCGAGCCTCGCAGCGACCAGCCCAGAAAAACATTTGAGCACGAGGCATTGGAGCAATTGGCAGATTCGATTGGTCAATTTGGCGTTTTACAGCCCATTATCGTGCGCGAAAGCACACTTTTGGCAGGCACCTATGAGATCATTGCGGGAGAAAGACGGTGGAGAGCCGCAAAAATGGCAGGATTGAGCGAAATTCCCGCCGTTATTTTGGACGGTGACGATCTCAAAGCCGCACAGATCGCGGTCATTGAGAACGTACAGCGCGAGGACTTGAACCCCGTAGAAGAAGCGTTCGCTTACGATGCATTGATCGAACGCTTTGGACTGACGCAGGAACAGGTTGCAAAGCAGGTTGGAAAGAGCCGTTCGGCTGTTACCAATCATCTGCGCCTGTTGGAGCTCCCCGACGAGGTTTTGGAGCTTTTGCGCCGCGGCGATCTTTCCGCAGGTCACGCACGATCATTGCTTGGATTGACGAACGAGGAACAAATGGCGCCTTTGGCGGCAAAGATCGTTGAAAAGGGGCTTTCTGTCCGCGACGTGGAGCGTACCGTTCGTTTGATGAACTACGAACCCGAGGAAACGGATACCGAGGAGCAGAACGAAAACAAGCAGAGAAGGGCATATATGCATGATTTGGAGCATCGCGCCGTTTCTCGTCTTGGCAGACGCGTCCGCATTCTGAAAACCGCCAAAAAGAAGGTCGTTGAGCTCGCTTACAGCGACGATGACGATCTGGAAGCACTGTTAACGGCGATTTGCGGCACCGATTTCTTTGCCGAAAACGAATAAATCTACAAAAAATGATCATTTAACGGAGAAAAATACTATGTTAGACATCAAATATATCAAAGAAAACCCCGAAGAAGTCATTGCAAGACTTGCAAAAAAGGGAAAGGACGCAAAAGAAGAGATTGAAGCGATCCTCAAGCTCGACGCCGACCGCCGCGCCATCATTGGTGAGGTAGAGGTACTGAAGGCAGAACAAAACAAGACCAACAAGCTCATTCCTCAATATAAGAAGGAAGGAAAGGACACCGCAGCGATCTTTGCAGAGATGAAGGAGTTGGGTGCCAAGATCAAGGCAGACGACGAAAAGCTGAAGGAAGTTGAAACGCAACTGACCTCCTTTATGCTCGGCTTGCCCAATCTTCCCGATATGGATCTGAAAGAGGGTGGAAAAGAGAACAACGAGCCCCTGCGCTACTACGGTGAGCCCAGAAAGTTTGATTTCGAGTTCAAAAACCACGTTGATCTTTGCACCGACCTCGGTTTGATCGACTATAAGCGCGGCACAAAGCTCTCCGGAAACGGTTTTTGGATCTATTCCGGCATCGGCGCACGCTTGGAGTGGGCGCTGCTCAACTACTTCATCGACTTCCATCTTGGAAATAATTACCAATTGATGTTGGTTCCTCACATGCTCGGCTACGAGTGCGGCTTGACGGCAGGTCAGTTCCCCAAATTCCAGGACGAGGTTTACTGGATGGAAAACGCAGAAGATGAGCGTCGCCGCTTTATGCTCCCCACCGCTGAGACCGCTTTGGTATCTTTGCACCGCGATGAGATCCTGACCGAGGCAGATCTTCCCAAAAAGTATATCAGCTACACCCCTTGCTTCCGCCGCGAAGCAGGCTCTTACCGTGCCGACGAGCGCGGAATGGTACGCGGACACCAATTCAACAAGGTTGAAATGGTTCAGTACACCCTGACCGGAAAGAGCGACGTGGCTTTCGGAGAGCTGGTTGCAAATGCCGAAAACCTGGTCAAGGGTCTCGGCTTCCACTTCCGCACCGTAAAGCTGGCAGCAGAGGATTGCTCCGCTTCCATGGCGCGCACCTACGATATCGAGATCAACATTCCTTCTATGAACGGCTACAAGGAGGTCTCCTCCGTTTCCAACGCACGTGATTATCAGGCGCGCCGCGGCATGATGCGCGTGAAGCGCGACAACGGCAAGACCGAGTTCCTGCACACGCTCAACGGCTCCGGACTTGCTACCAGCCGTATTTTCCCCGCTTTGGTTGAGCAAAACCAAAACGCCGACGGAAGCGTGACCGTTCCCGAGGTTCTGCGCAAGTATATCGGTCTTGACGTTATCAAAAAGTAATCTGCTCTGTTATTACAGAACAAGGAGAGAGGAAAAATGTCAATTTCTTCCATCTTTTTAGCCGTTAGCGGTTCTTCCTTTTGGGAAAAGCTTGCGCAATGGTATCAAAACTCGGTGTTTGGAGAGCTGATGGCCTATTTTTACGAGCGTTATTTTCGCTTGGAATTTGGCGCGTACAATCATTTTTCCATCAGCGAGAGAGGGGCAAACACCCTGAACAAGATCATCATCGGCTTGATTTTTGGATGTATTTTTGCCGCCGTTTATACGGTCTATCAAAAAAAGACGGTTGGCGCGTTTGTGCGAAAATTGCTCAAAAGCGAGGCTTTTTCTGCCGAATCGAGCAAGAATTTGCTTGATTTAGAAGAATTTAGGAGCACGGTTGTGCGCCGCGAACTGGCAAAGGGCACGTTTTTGCGCAAGGTAGTGCGCTGTCGCGAGGAGGAAGCGTTTTACGCCGCTTTGCGCGAGACGACCGATACCGCGCAAGAGGCAGGGAAGGGAAGTGCCGCGCGCAGCCCCTATGCAAAGCGCGATAAGGAGCACACCTTCCGCATGGATTTTACCACCGCGCACTTTTATATCCCCGAGGATCTCAAATACCGCGCCGAGCTCCGCTTTGATCAAAAGGGCTCGAGCTGGCTGTTCGTGCTGCTCACGGCGGTGCTTACGCCCGTCATCGCTTCTCTCATTTGTCAATTTTTGCCGGACATCCTGCAAATGTGCGACAATCTGATCACGTTTTTAGCACCGTGACAAAAGATCTGACCAGCGCTCAAACGAGAACGGCAAAACAAACGATTGAATAACAAAAAAGGATAGAGAACGTAAAAATTCTCTATCCTTTTCTTGTTTGAGCAAAGATGCTACACGGTCGCAAGCATCCTTTGAACGTTCTTTTTCTTCTATCAGATCCCCTTACGGTAGAGCAGATAAGAGTAGAGGAGCGGCACGAGCGCCATGGCCATGGGAACGGTGAGCATGACCCAAAGGAAGGAGACAAAGCTCAAGAGCACCATCAAAATGCCGCCAATTACCCATATCTTGCCCGCCAAGCGGTGCGTTCTGTTCCAATTTTCCTCGCTTGCAAGCGTCCACGGCAGCTTGATACCCACGGTGTAGTTCTGCTTGCACTTTGGCAAATAATTGCCGATGATCACAAATATCAGCCCCAGCAAAACCGAGCACCAGATCTCAACGCGTACCACCTTGCCAAGCGCGGTCAAAAATGAGAACGCCTCCAAGGTAACGGAAAGCACGGGCACGAGCCAAAATACCAACACCTTTACTTTGGAACCGTGATTCTGCCTTTTGGGGTCGGCAAGCGTCGTGCCAACGGCAAGCCAATGCAAGCCCAGCATGATCAGCGGCATGGCAAACACCGCAAACGGCTTTGAGCTCCAGCCGTCCACTACGCCCTCCGCGTTCCAATGGATCGGAATTTGGTCGGGTAACTGCTCCCACAGCATCAAGCCCGCCACAATGGGCAAAAGGATCACAAAAGACGTGATCAATAACGAACGTAAATGCTTTTTAATCATGTTTTTCCTCCCTTAAACAGCTCAGCCACAGCATGACCTCCTCCAGCACGGAGGTGTTCAGCTCGTAAAAAATGAATTTTCCCTCGCGGTCGTCCCGAATCAGATCCGCATCCCGTAAAACCGACAGATGCTTGGAGATCGCGGCACCGCTGATAGAAAACTGCTGTGCGATCTCACCTGCCGAAAGACGACCTGCCTTCAACATTTCCAAAATTTTTCGACGGATAGGATCGGACAGCGCCTTGATCGTGTTTTGAATACCCAAAAAATCCCTCTTTTCTGATCATTTAACCTTTTGGTTAAATATAGTATAGCACGTTCCGCGCCGTTTGTCAAGCATAAAAGAGAAATTTTAAAAATTTTAAGGGCAAGGTAGAGAATGAATGCACAACATTATCTATTTGTTCGCACAATACATTCCCTTGCCGCCTGCAAAACAACTCTCTGAGCGCGCGGGAGCTATTGTTGGGGAGAACAGACAAAAGAATATCATACTGTAAAAAACAAAGGAAAGGGCGCAAAACGTTCCCTTTCCTTCTTTTTATAAATGCGACAAAAGTTTTTGGGGAGAGTGTGGACAAAAACCCTCGAAAGTTCCCACTCAAGCAAAGCCCGATCAATTCAAATCAAACGCGGAACATCATGTCACCGTAGGTAGGA
>JAZQYE010000250.1:0-1887 GCA_045633385.1 Eubacteriales bacterium
GTGGCAGGCTAATGCCTGCCACTGCTTTTTTGGTGACCCATCGGAGAGTCAGAACTCAAACGCGCGGTTTTATGCAGCAGCATGCCTTGATTCGGTCGTATCGCGCGTTTCGGCATAATTTCTGCAAGCAGAAATTTGCAGAGCCCGCCTCAATTATGATAACGAAATAAAGAGGAGTACCACAAAGTGGTACTCCTCTTTATTTGGTGACCCATCGGAGAGTCGAACTCCGGACACCATGATTAAAAGTCATGTGCTCTGCCATCTGAGCTAATGGGTCGTTCTCTTCGCTGACCATGATATTATACCACATTTCAAGGCGTTTGTCAATACCTTTTTCTCGATTTTTTTAAATAATTATCGGTCTTTGAAGAGTGTCTTACGGCGCGGGGGCGCTCTGATTACTGCTTATCGCTAAAGAGCTCGATGCGTGCGTAGGTTGCCATTTTTTCAATGTTTTCGGGCAGAATACCGGGCATCGATGGCGTGTATTCTCCGTCCTCAATCTCGCTCTCCATAATCAAGGAGCGCAGGTGCTTGACCACCAATTTATCAAAAAAGGAGAGTCCGTCCTTTCTCAAGCTTCCTCCAAAATACATGACCTGAAAGGCGTGCTCACGCAAATCGGCAGGGTAGAGCGTTTCAATATAATATTCCTGTTCGTGCGCAAGCCCACTGCATAAAAACAGAGCAAGCTTGGTCTGCATCAGCGCGTCGTGGTGCTCCTGCAAAAACGTGCGCATAGTGGGCATCCATTTTCCAAAGTGAACGGCACCGCCCAAAATGACCATGTTGTAATCGGCTACGGTGGGAGTGTAAACGGTGAGGTCGGCTACCGTAACGTCCAAGCCCTTGAGCGAGGCGCACAGTCGTTCCACGCAGGTTTGCACGGTTCCGTTTTTGGAGGTATAGGCAATTAAAATTTTCATGCAAGTCTCCAATTCATTCAGTATCATCCATATTATAATCAATGTGGTGCAGTTTGTCAAGCGGTTTGCAAAAATGTTTACACTTCAATGTAAAATGAGGGGCTGTCCTGCAGTGCAAAACAGCCCCAAGCAAATTATTTTTTCAAAAAGATCTCAATAACGGGAACGAGCTGGTTGGGCTGAACGGGGGGGAGCAGAAGCTTGACCTGCTTTGCACCGTCCTTGTCGCTTTGCGCTTGACTGCCCGCATAGCTGCCTGCCGCAACGGGACCGACGGACATAGACTGGAACTTGATCTCGCTTGCGTCGTGTAAGAATTGCGCATACTCGATCTTATCCAGCAAATGATCTATCACAAGTGTGCCGTAGGGGTAGGAGAACAGATGTACGTACAAACGCGAGCCGTCCTCACTTTGCGTGATCCACGTGCCGTTGGGCGCGGTAAATTCGGGCTCTGCCTTGGTACAGCCGTAAATGGAGCGTGCATTGTATTTCATCCATTTTGCGTAAACGTCCAACGCATTGCAAGCACGGTCATCGATGTAGCCGCGACCGCAAGGGCCTACGTTCATCAAGAGGTTACCGCCGCAGGCAACTGTCTTGATCAGCATTTCAATCAGCATTTTGGGGGATTTCCAAGTCATTTCGTCGCGGTAATAGCCCCAAGAGCCGGAAAAGGTCTGGCACGCCTCCCAGGTGTAGTATTCGCCGTTTTCATCCTTGGGCCACTCGTTCATCTGACGTTGTTCGGGCGTAATAGTGTCCTGCGGAATACCCAAACGATCGTTGATCACAATGTGCGGTTGCAGGGAACGCACCAGCTTGATGATATTTTCGGATCCCCATTCCTCGGGCCCCTTACCTTTGCCACCATCCAAAAAGGAGTACTTTCCATTATACCAATTGTTTTTAAAGGAGAAATCGAACCACAAAACGTCAATTTTTCCGTAGTTGGTCA
>JAZQYE010000251.1:0-8876 GCA_045633385.1 Eubacteriales bacterium
GCCATCCTCGGTGACCACAACGGTCAGAAAGAAGGGCTTGCGCACGGTGCACACACCGCCCCGTATCTCTTGCAACGCAAAGCATTCCGTATCCGTGTAGCGCACCAGATCGAGCAAACCGTCCGCATTCTTACGGGCGGGAAGAAAATGACGTTGCTTCATTTCTTCCAACGTGCCGCCTGCGTAGGAAAAGCAATTCAACATTGCTTCCTCTCCGACACCGTAATGGATCTGCTGAGGTGTGAGCACCTCGCCTGCAACCGTCACCTTTTCCGCACGCATCGTGTAGTCGGTTGGCTCCTGAATCTCCAACAAAAAGCAACCCGCACCAATGGCATGGGGCGTTCCTGCCGTTACAAGGATCACGTCACCGCGGCGGACACGAAAGCAATGCATTGCTTCCAGCATTGCGGGAACGTCCTGGCGGTCAAACAATTCCTTAAAATATTCCCGTGTCACGTGTTCCTTAAATCCAAGATATACGCAAGCATCTTCGTCGCGCGTGTCAAGGATATACCAGCATTCCGTTTTTCCGTACGGTGTGCCGAAATGTGCTTTTGCATATTCTTTGGTGGGGTGCACTTGAATTCCGAGGCGTTCGCCGGCATCCAAAAGCTTGATCAGGACACCGCTGTTCTTTCGCCCTTCGCCAAAATCCTCGGGGGTTACCGCATCTGTGATCAAGCACTCGCCGTTCTCTGTCAAAACTCGCGTGATGCCTTCCCCGGGAATAAATTCTTTGTTTTTTGCCTCGACAAAGGAAGAGATCCAATCTTCGGGACAGCTGTTGTCAACGGCGGGTTCCAGCCGCAAAAATCGCCGTAACAGTTTTCCACCGCGATAGGTGCGCCGTGCAAACGTTGGTAACTGCTTGAATACTTGATTGCTCATAAGACTTTTTCGTCCTCCGTTAAAATGATGCTGTCATTTGCGGCAACACGTACCTCAAGCACTTTTCCGTCAAGCGTGATTTTTGCATGCTGCTCCCGATCGGTGTAGTTGAACACGAACAAGAGCTTTCCTTGGTTGCTCTCGCATACGCGCACCTTTACCTCTCCTTCTAACAGGAAGGTGCGGAGAGAAAATTGATCTGCCAGATGATTGGCGACCTCCGACAGCGTGGGATCTGCGGTTTTTGCGTAACCGTACCAAACGTGTGTATGGAAGGAAACGACCTTTCCTTTTCCGTGTTTTCTTTCGACAACGGCAGGGGCTCCGTCCTCGAATGTCGAAAGGAGCTCTCCGTCGGTCAGGCGCATCAACTCGCGTCCGAAATATCCGTTGACTTTTTCTCCGTTGTAAGTAAAGGAAAGCTTTTCATAGTCCGCATCCAGATACGCGGTGCCGCAAAGGCTGTTTGCATCTCCACCGGGGAGCTGTGTCAACACTTTTGCATTCTCACCAATGGCGCCAAAACGTCCGTCGATGATGACCGTGCCGCCTTCTTCGACGTACTCGGAAAGCATTTTTGCGCGCGATGCGTCCATCAGAATCTGATTGGTCAGGATCACCGTTTGATATGCTTTCAGCTCATCCCACGTGATGATGTCGGTGGTTACGTTTTCATGATACATTGCTTTGTATGCACCGAAGATGGAGAGCAGATAGAGGTTTTCGTCCACGGGATAGGAATTGGTGATGGCTCTGGAGTAATCGTCGTTTGTGGGATCGTATAAAATACCGATTTTTCCTTTGCAGGGCGTGATTGTACCAATCGGTGAGAGTGCGTTTCCGATTTTTTTTGCCGTGTCATAGCGTTCGGTGGGGTTGCCTTGATAATCGACAAGTCCTCTGCCCAGCGTTTGCAATCCGGAATCAAACGGGCGCCACATCCAATAAATAATGCCGTTTGCTCCTCCGGCGTATGCTTCAAAGCACCACCGCTTTAATTCATAGGGACGCACGCACGTATTGTAATTAAAGAGGGATTGGATATGCGTTTGCATTTCGGAGATCAAAAAGCCCTCTCTTCGCGAAGCCGCGAAAAAGCCGTCGAAGATCTCCCAACGCAAAGCATCCTCCATCGTGCTCCTTTGTTGCTTGGGATAAAAGGACATTCCAATGTTGCCGACCGTACGCATCAGGTCAAAATCATCCTGCGGGCGTGCGTAGTTGCAAGAAGGGGAGATCGTAGAATGAATGTTATCCGCGATGATCAAGTGCTTCGAGTCCACGGCTTCGATCGCTGCTTTCCATACTTGAAGGAACATACCGATGGATGCTTTGCGAAACGCTCCGTAGTCTGCTTCGGGCATAATGCTCATCCACTTCCATTTTTCAAAGCAGATCTGATCCCAATCCGAATAGGTGCGTTCCCAGCTGCTGTTCAGAGCATCGATCGTGTGGTATTTTTTGTGTAGCCATTCTCTGAAGGCGCGCAAGGTGTATGGATCGAACGAGCGGAACATGGTCTCGTTAAAAATGTCGTATCCGATCAAAGCGGGAAAATCGCGATAAGCTTCTGCCGCGGCACGGTAGTTTTCGCAGATCTTTTCCTCTACCTCGGGGTGAAAGTAATTGAGAAAGCCGAAGCTCGATTGTCCAAATTCTCGCTCGCCGCTTTCCTTGACGGGGTGGTATTCCTCTTTCATTGCCCAATCGGGAACGTATTCGAATACCGAAAGCTGCCCTGCCAATTCCATGATTACACCAATACCGTATTGCTCTGCAAGACGTAAAACCTGTTTTCCGGTGTTAAAAGGGTAGCCCTCTTTTTTTTTCTTCCCAATAAAAGGCGGCGGGCCAAACGACGACCGTGTTCATTCCGCAGGCCTTCATTTTTTGAAAGCAATCTGCAATGCTTTCGGGGGTATCGTGCCGTGTCAGCTTTAACACAGCACCAAACTGAAACTGTTTTTTCATCGTTACCTCCTCTACGTTATCATAAGAGTAGCTTTATTGTATCATATTGTTTGGTCCATTTCTACGCTTTTTTTGAGAAAAAGTTTGCATTTATTTCGATTTTGTGGTATAATGAGTTAATAAAGAAAAAAAGAGGTCAATATTTTGCATCAACAAATTTATCAATTTCAACGTGATTTTTTGGGAAACGATGGTATTCGCGTCGAAAAAAGAAGCGGTGATACCAGCTTTCGGGCACACCGGCACGATTATTTTGAAATCATTTTGTACCGCAATTGTGATGGAAAATGCATTCTGAACGGTTCTCGCTATCCCATTTACGACGATTGCTTGTTTTTTCTTACGCCTAAGGATTATCACAAGATCGAAACGTCAAACATCAAGGATTCAAGCTCGGTGATCATATCCTTTTCCGAAAAATTGATCGACGCCGAGCTTTCGGCAAGGTTGGCGTTTTTTCCGCGCATTTGGTATCACCCTACAAGGGATGCGATCCGCACGGTTGACTGTTTACTCGAAGACTACGGCAAACGGTTTTCCACCCGTTCCAAAAAGCTGTTTTATTTGTTAAACGTCCTGTTGTGTGACGTTGCGGAGTACGGTGAGGGATTAAACGGTAGTGAGCTTTGCCTCAGCCCTTCAATCGCCCAAGCCATCACCGTAATGCTGTCGGATATATCGCAGGACTATACCTTGCAAGGCATTGCCCACGAGTGCGGATTAAGCGCGGCGTATTTTTCCAATCTGTTTCACTATGAAATGCGAAAAGGATTTAAGGAATGGTTGAACGACATGCGCGTTGAGCACGCCAAGGGGTTGCTTTTGGAAAGCGATCTTCCGGTTCTTGAGATTTGCTATGAATGCGGTTATAATACGCCGTCGCAATTTATCCGCATGTTTAAAAGGGCAACCGAGCTTTCGCCGTCGGAATACCGAAAATCATTTGGCAGGAAAGCGCGGGACGGAAGCGGCGCGAGTGGAGTACATTGACTTGCGGAGGAGTCACGTCGCAAACGTCGGCTGTGATTTGTCGCAAAATTGATACTTGACACTTCCTGCGTAAAAATGGTATAATAAGAGTAGAACCCTTACAAAACATCTGTTTGCCGCTACGGCAGATCGGAGGAACACTATGAAAAAATATATTCTTGCATTAGACGAGGGAACGACCAGCGCACGTGCGATTTTGTTCGATCGCGAGAGCCGCATCGTTTCGATGGCACAGCATGAGATCGCGCAGATCTATCCGGCACCGGGCTGGGTAGAGCAGGATCCCATGGACATTTACGCAAATCAATACGCCGCTATGACCGAGTGCATTGCCAAAAGCGGTATTGAACCCGAGGAGATTGCCGCGGTGGGTATTACCAATCAGCGCGAAACGGTCATTTTGTGGGATCGCAAAACGGGCAGACCCGTGTATAACGCCATTGTGTGGCAGTGCCGCCGCACGGCAGATACCTGCGAGGCGTTGGAGGCGGCAGGCTACGGCGAATACGTGCAAAAGGCAACGGGATTGCGCTTTGATCCGTATTTCAGCGGCACTAAGATCAAATGGATCCTCGACCACGTAGAGGGCGCAAGAGCGCGCGCAGAGGCGGGAGAATTGATGATGGGTACCGTTGATACCTGGCTGACGTGGAAGCTGACAGAGGGGCGCGTATTCGTCACAGATCGTACCAACGCTTCCCGTACCATGCTTTGCAATATCCACACGGGCGAGTGGGATACGCGTATGCTGGAGATCTTGAATATTCCGCGTGCGATCCTGCCCGAAATTAAGAGCAGTAGTGAGATATACGGATATTTTGAATGCATGGGCGCAAAGATCCCGATCGCAGGCATTGCAGGCGACCAGCAGGCGGCATTGTTCGGTCAATGTTGCTTTGATGCGGGCGCGGCAAAAAATACCTACGGCACAGGTTGCTTTTTGCTTACGCATACGGGTCATGAGGCAGTGCACAGCACGCACGGTCTGTTGACGACCGTGGCGGCGACCGAGGCAGGCAAGCCCATGGAATACGCCCTGGAGGGTAGTGTATTCGTCGGCGGTGCAGTCATTCGCTGGTTGCGCGATGAAATGAAGCTCATTCACGAGGCAAAGGACAGCGAGTACTTTGCGCAAAAGGTAGCCGATAGCGGCGGCGCGTACTTCGTTCCTGCGTTTTCGGGTCTTGGTACGCCGTATTGGGATGCGCATGCGCGCGGAACGATCGTTGGTTTGAGTGCAGGCGTGGGTAAAAATCATATCATTCGCGCCGCGCTGGAATCGATTGCTTATCAGAGCGAGGATCTGTTGGCGGCAATGAACGCCGATATGCAAGCGGTAGAGGCGTTGCGCTCCCATACCATCAAGAGCCTGCGCGTAGATGGAGGCGCTTCGGCAAACGCATTGCTGATGCAAACGCAAAGCGATCTTTCGGGTATTGAGGTCCTGCGCTCGGCTAACCCCGAGGCAACCGCTGCAGGTGCGGCGTATCTGGCTGGACTCGCCGTTGGATTTTTTGAAGACCGCGCGGAGCTGGAGCAAAAGCTCGGCAGAGGAACGGTCTTTACGCCTGCCATCAATGCGGCAACACGCGCAGATCGTATGCGCGGATGGCATCGTGCCGTCAAGGCTTGCCGCGCTTTTTCGGAAAGCGAGGATTGAAGAATGAACGTAGAAAAAAGAGCCTTTCGAGTACCGTCCTGCAACGGCGTCCATACGCTGTCGGGCGTGGTGTTCTTGCCCGAGGGTGAGGCTTGCGGCTTCTTTCAGATCGTGCACGGTATGACCGAATACGTCGATCGTTACGAGCGGTTGATGCGCGATATGGCGGCACAGGGCTGGATCGCCTTTGGTTACGATCACCTCGGTCACGGACACACCGTAAATGATGACAGCGAGCTTGGCTATATTGCCAAAAAGGGCGGTTGGGAGCTTTTGCTCAAGGACGTCGGTATATTTGGCAAGGCAGTAATAAAAGACTTTGGAAAGAGCGAAAACAAGCTCCCGTACGTGCTGATGGGGCATAGCATGGGATCGTTTATCGTGCGTCTTGCTACCGAAAAAGGGTATGCCAAGCCCGATAAGCTGATTATAATGGGTACGGGAGGCCCCAACCCTGCGGCAGGTGCGGGGCTTGCGTTGATTTCGCTCACCAAGCTGCTTCGCGGTGAGCGCCACGTTTCCAAGCTGTTGGATCACGTCGCCTTCGGTAGCTACAACGACCGTTTTGGCGGCGGTACGGCAGAGGATTCAAACCCTTGGCTGACCACCGACGAGGAGGTGCGCAGACGCTACAACAACGATCCGCTGTGCACGTTCAAGTTCACCGTCAGCGCAATGGGAGATCTGATCACGCTGACAAAAGAGTGTAATCGCGCGGCTTGGTACCGCAATATGCCCAAGGATCTGCCGATCCTGTTAGTAGCAGGCTCAGAAGACCCCGTAGGAGACTTTGGAAGGGGCGTTCGCTACGTTCATGAGCATTTGCTTGCTTCAGGCGCAAACGCCTCCTGCAAGCTCTACGAGGGCGCACGGCACGAGATACTCAATGACTTTAGCTATGACGAGGTCATGCGAGACCTGCTCGCGTTTTGCCAATAAGAAAAATGAAAAAACACAGAGCCTTGCTCTCCCGTATAAAGGGAAATGAAGGCTCTGTGCTTTTGTTTTTATCGTATGATCATTTATCAAACAGATAATCGACCTTGCCTGCCAAAAGTGCCATTGTGCCGCGGTAGATGACGTCGGGGCGATCGCGGAACGCCTTGCGGATCTGGTGCGCGCGGTACTCGGAGTCCACGTTGATGGTTGTTTGCAGAATGATCTTGCCCTGCTCCTTGAGGATCAGCGTAACGTCAAAGGTCGAGTCGGCGCGACGCTCGGAGGAGCAGTCCACGGTCACGTTGCGGCGCTTGAAATCCAGGTAACGCAGGGCACAGCTCAAGCTTTGATCCAACACCGAGGGGAGTAGGTCGGAGCGGAGTTGTTCGGCAACGATAGCCCCTTTTTTGGTGACCGAATACAAGGGCTCGTCATTCTCGTCTTTGCCGTCGGCAACGATCAAGCCGCCGTCCAGCATTTCGTGAAAGGCGACCGCAAAGTCGAGGTACATCACGTAGTCGTTTTGCATGACGATATCGTTGATGGTAACAAAGTTGAGCGGATAATTGATATTACGCATCAAATAGAGCACGAAAATTTTGACGTTGTTCATGCTTCCAATGGGGGAAGAGGGCATAAAAATCCTCCTTTCGAGGGGAGCGAGTGAAAAAATAATGATCTTTTTTAAAAGTATAGCATATTTTTTTAAAATTTTCAATAGTTTTGTTTGCAATTTGAAAGATTTTGTGGTATGATATATAGGAGAGGGGCAAAAATGCTTGTCCCATGGTCTTATTTCCCGAAAGGAGTTCACTTTTATGTTACAAATTGCATTGCTTGGCTTTGGTGTCGTAGGTAGCGGTACGGCGGAGGTATTGCACGAAAATCAAAAACAGATTGCGGCGTACTGCGGCGACGAGGTCAACGTAAAATACATTTTGGATCTGCGCGAGTTCCCCGATCATCCTCTGGGCGATCGTGTCGTGCACGATATCAACGTCATTCTTTCCGACCCTGAGGTCGTATTGGTTGCCGAAATGATGGGCGGTGCACATCCTGCGTACGATTTTACGCGCGCGGCATTGGAGGCAGGTAAGCACGTTGTCACCTCCAACAAAGAGGTGGTTGCCACCTTTGGCGTGGAGCTGTTGGAGCTTGCGCGCGCTAATCGCGTTTCCTATTTGTTTGAGGCAAGCGTGGGCGGCGGTATTCCGATCATTCGCCCCATGCAGACTGATCTTGCATCCAACGAGATCATTTCGGTCAATGGTATTCTCAACGGTACCACCAACTTTATTTTGACCAAGATGAAAAACGAGGGTGCAGCTTTTGCCGACGTGCTCAAGCTGGCACAGCAAAAGGGATATGCCGAGGCAAATCCTGCCGCTGACGTAGAGGGCTTGGACGCCGCACGTAAGATCGTTATTTTGGCGGCGTTGGCGTTTGGCGTATTGCTCGATCCCAACAAGATCTCCACCACGGGAATTACCGCAATCACCCAAGATCATACCGCCATGGCGGACAAGCTGGGCGGCGCGGTCAAGCTGATCGGTCACACCGAGCGCGTAGATGGCAAGGTGCTGGCGCTGGTTTCTCCCTTTGTAGTAATGCCCACCAATCCCATCTGCCACGTAGACGACGTTTACAACGGTATTTTGGTAGATGCAAATATGCTGGGCCGTGCGCTCTTTTACGGAGCAGGTGCAGGCAAGCTCCCCACGGCAAGCGCAGTGGTGGCAGATATTCTGGATGTGCTCTCCAACCGCGCAAACGAGCGTCGTTTGCCGCAATGGACGGTAGCCACCGAGGGCGAGATCGCGCAAGCGGATGCTTTTACGGCACCCCGTTGCTTCTTGTTTGAGGGCTGTGCACGTTGCGCAGAAAAGGCAAAGGCGGCTTTGCAGAGCGAGCGTTGCGTCTTTTTGGAGGGCGGCAGATTTGCCGTTGTCAGCGCACCCATGACCGCATCTCAGGCAGAGGCGGCAATTGCTAAAACGGGACTTGCTCCTATCGTGTCTCTCCCTGTGTTGGAGTAAGAGAAGATAACGAGATCAAAATCAAATATTTCTATGAAGAACAGCGTGGTGTCATTTTGACATCACGCTGTTTTTTTGTGCAACGAAAACCACCAGCACTGCTGGTGGTTCCAAAAAGCTTTAGCTTTGCACAGTTTCCGCCGCAGCGGTAGGCTCCCCTGTGTAAGGGGAGCTGTCAGCGAAGCTGACTGAGGGGTTGTACTCGTGAAAAATCAGAAAAAACAATCCCTCCGTCACGGCAAGCCGTGCCACCTCCCTTTACACAAGGGAGGCTAAAGGATAGTTGCCACATCTGTGGCAGTGGGGCAACTTCCGCAAGTGGCGGATCATTCGACGAGCCTATAGGCTCAGCGTGTGAAATGCCCCAAGGGGGCTTGTGCAAGCCACCA
>JAZQYE010000252.1:0-24764 GCA_045633385.1 Eubacteriales bacterium
TGATCGTTGCAGGTCTTGTTACGTGGCGCATTCTGCGTAAAAAGCGCTTTGCCGCCAAGCAAAAGGACGCGCAAAACGAAAGTCAGACCGAAGCCGAAAAGACCGCTTCAAAACCCGATGCGGAATAAAAGATAAAAACATGGCGCACCTGCCGTAAAGCAGGTGCGCCATTGGTGTTATCCCCTTTGAAGGACGGTCAAATTGCTGTCCTTAGAGCATTTTTCAATGGACGTTCCCTTGATGCGCCCCAACAGAATGCTGGCACCGCCGCGCAGGTACAGCTCGGCGTCCTGTGCCACGATATCCTCGGCTCTCAAATCGCCCGATCCTGTTACGGTGAGCTTTAAGTGCTCGATCTCACAGGTGGTGGAGCAGATCATGGTGCCGCTACCCGAAAATTGCGCGTTGATCTCGTTTTGCAGGCTTTTGAGTCTCATGTCTCCGCAACCGCTGATGCTCATTGAAATACCGTCGCGATGTGCGGCGTGAATTTCACCGCTGCCGGAGATCTCGGCAATTAGTCTTGCACCAATCGAGCCAAGCTCAATGTTTCCTGAACCGTTGATGCGCGCATGCGCGTTTTGCGTAATGTTTTCGGTCTTGATCGTGCCGTTACCTCCAATGGTGGCGTGCAGGCGCGAAAAGCTTTTTGCAACGATGCTTCCTGAACCGCTGATCGAAAGATCGCCCACGTCAAAGCCGAGGCGACAGTCGGCATCGCCAAAGCCTTGAACGCCAAGCTTTATAGTGTGCCCCTGCGTAAACGGTACGTACACGGTCAGGCTGTTGTGGTGGCCGGGGTCGGGGGATTTGGAGTTTTGGAAGGAGATGGAAAGCATTTTGCCGCTTTTGGCGATCCGCAATGACGAAATAAACGCGGCGTCGCCTTGTGCCGTTACACGTGGCGTTGCGTTTTCATCGTACAGGATCTTGGTATGGCAGGCGCGCGAAAGGGTGAGCTCAATGGAGTCGTAGCCGCTGAATTCCTCACTGTAGGAGGTTTCATCGTCCTGCTTTTTCTCGGCGGTCTCTTCGGTCATTTCGTGCGTTTCCAGCAAGCGGATCTCTCCCTTACCGCGGTTATAGACCACCGCCTCGGAAAAGGATGCGAGACTGCAATCGGTAAAAAGAATCTCTTGATCGGTAATGCGCAAGACCTCCTTGTTCGAGTAGCACGCCAAGCCGAGGTTTACGGCAATCAAGGGCAGGTCATCATAAACCTGGGGTAGGGAGCTTTGCTTGGTCTTTCCAAACAAATACTCAATGGGGACGTGCAAGATCTCCGATATCAAGGGCAACAGCGTAATGTCGGGGTAACCGATCCCGTTCTCCCATTTTGAAACCGCCTGCGGCGTAATGCCCAGGTGACGGGCAAGCTCGTCCTGTGTCATTTTGTGCTTTTTGCGCTGTGCCGCTATAATTTTTGCAAACGCTTCCATGTAGTACATCTTTTTTCTCCGATCAAGATTATTCAATGGTGGTTTTCGCTGCATTTATTATACACCCGTCAAAACCAAATTGCAATAACCGAATCGTTGTATTTTCGGCGCGTATGGCAGGCCAAAAAGCATGGGGAGAAAGCAAAATGCAACCTGCAGTTGTATCAACTCAAGGTTGAAGAAAAGGGATCGATGCATGGGTTGTACATCGATCCCCTTTTGTATCATTGATTCATTAGCTTGATTTTTTCTTTTCGCTCGGGAGCGCGGTAGAGCAAGCGGTAGGAGCTTTCCAAGCCGCCCTCTGCCTCCAGGTATAGGGTCATATCCGTAGCCTCTTCCACGTAGGGCAGGATGCAGCATACCTGCGCACCCTCGGTATTTTGGTTTGCATTTGCGTGAGCATCGCTCCAATTCAAGAGCGGAATACGCGCCTCGCCAATCTCCAAGGTGACCTTTACACTACCCGTAACGGTGTTTTGCGCATCGTTGAGCAACCAGATGCCCGCGGTAAAGCGCTCGCCTGCAACCCAATCGAATTTGGGAATGCGCGCGCTGAACAGGGAGGGGCGCAAGGATGCTTGAATGGCGTAGTAGGCAGGCTTTGGCGTGTCGGGGTAGACGATGATACTGCAATTTGCGGCGGTGTACCAAGGCTCGTTGTAGCACCAATTGATGGCGGCGGAGCAATGCGGCCACTGACGGCGCATCTCCTCAAACGATGCCTGATAGCCTACGTATTGCAACCAGTTGGTGTGCTCGATCATTTCCTCCAAGGAGTTCGGCTCGCCCCAATAATGGCGCAGGATCTCGGGACAGACGTGCGATTGCGGCTTCCATGCGCGCAAACCGTGGTGCAACAGCCAAGATTCGGTAGGCAGAACGGGAAATCGCTCTGCGGCGGGAATGATCTGCTCCAGCACCTCGATGGACGCCATGGAGGGAATGCCGAACTCAGTGTAGGCGATGTTGTGAGAACGCGCAAAGACCTGAAAAACGTCGCCGCCCATCTCGGGGGAGGGATCGTAGAACATATAGCCGCCGTGTCCCATTTCGGCAAGCGGAGAGGTCATCAAAAACGGGTGCTCGCGGTCGAGCGTGTAGCAAAGGCTGTTCAAAAGGCGCAGGGGATGAGATTGATCGGTCATGCCCGACCAACCGTTAAAGAGCTCGTTGCCGCCGCACCAAAAGGCGAGGCAGGGGTGCGAGCGGAGTTGCTTGATAATGGATGCGGCTTCTTCCTCCAAAACGGCAAGATAGTGCGCATCGTCGGGGTAATCGTTACACGCCAGCATAAATTCCTGCCATACCAAAATACCGTGCTCGTCGCAAAGCTCGTAAAAATCATCCTTGGCAACGGCGGCGCCGCCCCACATACGAAAGATGTTCATGTTTGCATTCTTTGCCAACAGTACCTGCGTTTCGTATTTTTCGCGCGTGATATTGCCCCAAAAGAGCTCGGGATTGACGTAGTTTGAGCCCTTCATAAACACGCGTCTGCCGTTGAGCTCCAGCGTAAAGGGAGGAGCGTAGCGCGATTTGGGGAAGGCTTGCGGATCACCCGCGCCCGTGTTGCGAACCAAGCGAACGGAGCGAAAACCGAGCTTGCCCGTACGCGTGTTGGATCCGTTTTCGATCTTCCAAGTATAAAGATATGCCTCACCTTGTCCGTTACACCACCACAGGTGTGGGTTTTGCAGGGTAAAGGCGTTATCGGTGCCTTGGTAAACGATCGCGCCCTCGGCATCGATCAGCGTGATGCGCGCACCGCTCGGGCAGTTTTCCAGGGTAACGTTTCCTTCTGTAAAATCTTGATTTAACGAGGTACGTGCCTCAATATTTCCAATGTAGTCGGCATTGCGCGTTTCAACGTAAGCGTCCTGCCACATACCCGATATCAGCAAACGGGGGTTCCAATCCCAACCGTAGCATACGGGCGGCTTGGCGGAGTGATCGGCTTCACTTCTGCCGTCCTTTGCGCCTGTACGCTTGGGGTGGGGGTGAATGCGGATGCACAGCTCGTCGTTACCCGTCAGCGAATCGGTAAGATTGATATCGATCGGTGCAAAAACGCCCTCACGCGTGAGCAGAACAACGCCGTTGAGCAGAACGTCGTAGCGATAGTCGATGCCCTTGGAGACGAAATGAACCGCTTCGCAGTTTTGTGCTGAGTATTGGAGCGTGGTGCGGTATTCCCACGTGTCACCCTCCAAGGCTTCAAATTGGCGGCAATTGCTTCCGTACATGACGTCTGCCCAGCCGTTGGCAACGGCGTAATCGTATTGAATGTTCCCGGGGACACGCGCGGGGAAGCCATCGCCTCGGATGCCGTCTGCAATGCGGTATCCCGTCCAGGTTTGATGATAGATCATAAATACCTCCTTAGGGGTTGTATCTTAATTATAACACGCAAAGCAGTGACTGTCAATTAAAATTTGACAAAATTTGAAGGGAGGAATAAAAAAAGAACTGCGCAGGGCAGCTCCAAAAAGAGAAAAACGCTTTTAAAAGCTTTTGAAGAGGGGTGCAGGGGAGGAGCTTTTCTCGAAAAGTTCTTATAATCTCCAAGATGGAAAAAAGAACCGCGCAGGGCAGTTCCGAAAAAAGAAAAACGCTTTTAAAAGCTTTTGAAGAGGGGTGCAGGGGAGGAACTTTTCTCGAAAAGTTCCTCCCCTGTGACAATCTTATATCAAATCAATACATACCGCCGCCCATGCCTGCAGCAGGTGCTGCGGGAGCGGGATTTTCTTCCTTCTTGTCAGCCACAACCGACTCGGTGGTCAGGATGACGGATGCGATGGAAGCAGCATTTTGGAGTGCGGAACGGGTCACCTTGGTGGGGTCCACGATTCCTGCTGCCATCATATCGCAGTAAACCTCGTTGTAAGCATCGAAGCCGTAGCCGATCTTGCCGCTGGACATGATCTTATCTACAACTACGCCGCCGTCAAAGCCTGCGTTAGCGGCGATCTGACGTACGGGCTCCTCAAGAGCCTTGACAACGATCTTAACGCCGGTCTTTTCGTCACCGTCAACGGTGTCGATGAGCTTGGAGACTTCGGAAATGACGTTGAGGTAAGCGGTTCCGCCACCTGCAACAATGCCTTCTTCAACAGCCGCCTTGGTTGCGTTGAGCGCATCCTCAATGCGGAGCTTCTTTTCTTTCATTTCAGCTTCGGTAGCCGCACCAACCTTGATCACAGCTACACCGCCTGCCAGCTTTGCAAGGCGCTCCTGCAGCTTTTCGCGGTCGAAATCGGAGGTCGTTTCAACAATGGCATTGCGGATCTGTGCAACGCGGGACTGAATAGCCGCAGTGTTGCCTGCACCGCCAACGATGATGGTGTGCTCTTTGTTGACCTTGATCTGACGAGCGTGACCGAGCATTTCGATAGATGCATCCTTGAGCTCCAGACCGATCTCGGAGGATACGACCTGACCGCCCGTAAGAATGGCGATATCCTGCAGCATCTCCTTGCGGCGGTCGCCAAAGCCGGGAGCCTTGACTGCTACGCAATTGAATACGCCGCGCAGCTTGTTGAGTACGAGGGTAGTCAGTGCCTCACCCTCAACGTCCTCGGCAATGATGAGCATCTTTCTGCCGGATTGAACGATCTGCTCCAAAAGGGGCAGGATCTCCTGAATGTTGGAGATCTTTTTATCGGTGATAAGAATGAGCGCATCGTCGTAAACGGTCTCCATCTTATCCATATCGGTAGCCATGTAGGGGGAGAGGTAGCCGCGGTCGAACTGCATACCCTCAACGACCTCGGAGTAGGTGTCGGCAGACTTGGATTCCTCAATGGTGATAACGCCGTCGGCGGTTACCTTATCCATTGCATCTGCGATCAGCTGACCGATCACCTCGTCGCCTGCGGAGATGGTACCTACGCGAGCGATGTCGGCAGAGCCGTTGACCTTTTTGGAGTTTGCGATCAAAGCCGCAACAGCCGCATCAACTGCCTTTTTCATACCCTTGCGAACGACCATGGGGTTTGCACCTGCGGTCACGTTCTTCATACCCTCGCGAACGAAAGCCTGTGCCAACAGGGTTGCGGTGGTGGTACCGTCACCTGCTGCGTCGTTGGTCTTGGTAGCAACCTCCTTGACCAATTGAGCACCCATGTTTTCAGCCTCGTCCTCGAGCTCGATCTCCTTTGCAATGGTAACGCCGTCGTTGGTGATCAGGGGGGAACCGTACTTTTTATCAAGCACGACGTTTCTGCCCTTGGGGCCAAGGGTGATCTTAACGGTGTCTGCCAATTTATCCACGCCGCGGGAGAGCGCGTTGCGTGCTTCAATTCCATAAAGAATTTCTTTTGCCATGTTTGTTTACCTCACTTGTTTCAGTATGATCAATGTAAAATTATTCTACAATTGCAAGAATGTCGCTCTGCTTTACGATGGTGTACTCCTGACCGTCCATTTTTACCTCGGTGCCGGAATACTTGCCGGTGATGACCTTGTCACCAACCTTGACCTCCATAGGAATGAGTGCGCCGTTATCGTCACGAGCGCCGGGGCCTACTGCAACGACCTCTGCTACCTGCGGTTTTTCTTGTGCTGCGGCGGTCAGAAGAATACCGGTCTTGGTTTTTTCTTCAGCCTCTACAAGCTTGACCACAACGCGGTCGGAAAGCGGTTTGATATTCATAATTTGAAATCCTCCTTGTGTTATGCGGTGCATCGTCAATTTTGATGCGTTTTAGCACTCTGTACTTTGGAGTGCTAACCTATGCTAATATTTTATACTCTTTTTTGGAAAAATCAAGCCCTTTTCTGCATTATTCACATTCTTTTAACAATTTTAAACGCTTTTGACGGGCGTTGTGGTGCCAACGAACGGGCAAAGCGGTGGTATAGTTTTGCGGCGTTGGGAATAGAATGAAAAAACGAAGAACGAAAGGGGCAAGCGGAATGTGGAAATGGCTGTTGACGGGAGGATTGGTCCCACCCGTCTTACTTTTGTGCGGTATGTTTTTTCTTCTATATTTAAGAGGCTATCCGTTCCGTGCTCCCGTGCGTATGTTACGCGGTATGTGCGTTGCAAAGGGGGAGCGGAGCGGTGTATCCTCCTTTCGAGCCATGATGCTGGCGCTTGCGGGAACGCTTGGAGTTGGCAATATCGTTGGTGTGGCAAACGCCATTGCCGTAGGCGGTGCGGGGGCTGTTTTTTGGATGTGGATCTCGGCTCTTTTGGCAATGATCCTCAAATATGCCGAGGTGCTGTTGGCGGTGGAACACCGCAGGAGCAAACGGGGTGGGGGATTTTTCGGCGGTGCGGTATATTATATCCTCGATTGCCTGGAGGTGCGGCGAGGGGCGCGTTTTGCATTGGCGATTGCCGCCGTATTTGCGCTTTTGACGGTAGTGGATTCTCTGTTTATGGGGTGCATGATACAGGTCAACGCCATTGGGGATGCGATGCGCGAGGTTGCGCACGTGTCGCCGTGGATCGTAGGTTTTTTCCTGTTGCTGATCACGATCCCACTCCTGTCGCGCGGTACAACGGGCGTTTCTGCCGTGACCGAGTACCTGGTTCCCATCATGACGGCGGGCTACGTGGTACTCTCCGTCGCCGTACTGATCCTGCGGCGCGATATGCTCGGAGATGCCGTGCGCGAGATCTTACAAGGTGCTTTTTCGGCACGGAGTGCCGCAGGCGGCGTGCTTGGCTTTTTGACCTCTCGCGCCCTGCGCGTGGGAACGATGCGCGGTCTGCTTTCCAACGAGGCGGGGTGCGGCACTGCACCTGCGGCGCACGCTTGTGCCGATGCAAAAAGTCCTGCCGACCAAGGCTTGTGGGGCATTTTTGAGGTGTTTGCAGATACGATATTGCTCTGCACGGCAACTGCGCTGGTCATTTTGGTCAGCGGCGTGCGCGACGAGGCTGGTGGCGTGATGATGACGGTGCTGGCATATTCTGCTGTTTTGGGCGGCTTTTCAAAGTGGTTCTTTTGCGGTGCGGTATTTTGCTTTGGGTACGCGACCCTGCTTTGCTGGGGTGGGTACGGCTTGGAGAGCGTGCGCTTTTTAACGCCAAAGCCATTGTGGCGCGTGTTGTATCTGCTTGCCTTTGGCGTGTGCATGCTGTGCGGTGTGCATCAAACGCCCGCACTCGTTTGGGATATTGCAGATTTTGCCATTGCGGCAATGACGCTCATCAATTTGTGGGTGCTGTTTTTGATGCGTCGAAAAATCAAGTCGGAAACGCTGAGGTGGGCAAGAGACGGGTGCTGAAATTGATATTTTATCGCATGGGATTGATATTTTTGATATTTGATGTTGACAACAACAAAAAATTGTGGTATGCTAAACGTAACGTCGAACCGATTGCCGAAAAAACGGTTGCGGTAAAGTAGAAACGGAGAAGAAAATATGAAAAAAGTACTAAAGCTGAAAGCAAGATCGGTCGTTGAAGTCAAAGACGGCAACGAGTGCCAATGTGTCAAAGTCCATTTTCAGGTTTATAAGGACGGAAAGCCCAATTTTGGCAGTCACGTCATCATCTACCGCCGCGAGGAAACAGGCTACGTGTTCGACTACGACGAGTGGGAGTATTTTGACTGTACGCTCCCGCGCGAGGACGAGATCATCTTTAACGGTGAGCTTGAAATCGATAACACCTTTTGCGAATACACCGACTACGACGTGGAGGTCGGCAAGACCTACGTATATTGGGTAGGCAGAGTCAGCTACGGCGAGTATCTCACAGGCCCCGTACCCGTAACCGTGCGTAATCGCCACGTGTGGTGGCACTTTGACGAGGTGCTTGAAAAGACCTACGCATTGCAAAAGGATTTCCCCAATGACATTACGCTGGAGCAGGTGGGTAATACCGTGTTCGGCAAGCCCCTGGTGGCAGTCTTTGCAGGAGATCGTTCCAAAAAAACGGTTGCTTGCATCGGTGCCGTTCATGCTGGTGAATCTGGCCCCGAGATCCTTTTGCCGCTCGTGCGCGAGCTGGTGGAAGAGCGCCGCGATTTGTTGCAGGATTGCTGCTTGGCGATCCTTCCCGTGGTCAATGCCGATATGAGAGAACGTATGGTTGACGGTGCACCTTGGTATCTGCGCACCAATGCGGCAGGGGTTGACATCAACCGCAATCTGGATGCCGATTGGGATTTGATCGATTACAGCTACAACCTTTCCAGCGCCGATTATCGCAGTCCCACTTATCGCGGCCCGCACCCGGTCTCCGAGCCTGAGGTTCGCGCTGTGCTCCGCTTTTTGGAGCTTGCCGATCCGAGCGTGCTCTTCTCCTTCCACGGCCCGTGCTCGGTAACCGCCGAGGGCATGATCGTTACAAAGAGTGCCAAGGGCGACGATGCTTATCTTACCGTGGCGAATGAGATCAAGCAGATCTACAGCGACCGCTTCCGCGATGCGATCGAGTTCCCCAAGCGTGAAAATTACACGGCGGGGCTTGCAAGCTCGGCAGGCAGTATTCCTACCTATTTGTACCATTGCGGTATTCCTGCATTCGACCTGGAGCTGAGTGGGGATCTTCATATGCTGGACGGAAGCATTCGCGGTAATACCACGCCCGAAATGATCTCTTTGATGGTACAGGCGCACAAGGCAGGCTTGATCAGCATGCTGGAGCGCTACGGAAAATAAACGAAAAACAAGAACGTATCAAAGACAGAAAGTGAGGAAGCTACTTATGAAAAAGGTATTAAAGTTGAATGCAAGATCGGTCGTTGAGGTCAAAGACGGTAACGAGCGTCAATGCATTAAGATCAATTTTCAGGTTTATAAGGACGGAAAGCCCAATTTTGGAAGCCACGTCATTATTTATCGCCGCGAGGAAACGGGCTACGTATTCGACTACGACGAGTGGGAGTATTTTGACTGTATGCTCCCGCGCGAGGACGAGATCATTTTTAACGGCGAGCTGGAGATCGATAACACCTTTTGCGAATACACCGACTACGACGTAGAGGTCGGCAAGACCTACGTATATTGGGTAGGCAGAGTCGGCTACGGTGAGTATCTCACCGGTCCCGCACCCGTTACCGTGCGCGACCGCCGCGTATGGTGGCACTTTGACGAGATTTTGGAAAAGACCTACGCATTGCAAAAGGATTTTCCCAACGACGTCACGCTGGAGCAGGTGGGAAGCACCGTTTACGGCAAGCCCCTGGTTGCTATGTACGTGGGTAACCGCAAAAACCTCATTGCCTGCGCAGGCGCTGTGCACGCAGGTGAATCCGGCCCCGAAATTCTGCTGCCGCTCATTCGTCAGCTTTTGACCGAGCGCAAGGATCTGTTGGAGCGTTGCGGTATGGCGATCCTGCCCGTGGTCAATGCCGACATGAGAGAGAAGATGGTAGATGGTGCACCGTGGTACATTCGCACCAACGCCGTCGGTGTAGATCTCAACCGCAACTTTGATGCCGATTGGGACGTGATCGATTACAGCTACAATCTTTCCAGCGCCGATTACCGCAGTCCCACCTACCGAGGCCCTTATCCGAACTCCGAGCCCGAGGTACGTGCACTCATTCAGTTTATGAAGTCTGCCGCTCCCCGTGCACTCTTTTCCTTCCACTTCCTCTGTTCCATTACGGCAGACGGCTTGATCGTCTCCAAAGGTGCTAAGGACGATGCCGCATATCTTGCCGATGCCGACGAGGTCAAGCAGATCTACAGCGACAGCTTCCGCGATGCGATCGACGCACCGCGCAGAGAGAACTACAAGGCAGGCGTTATTTGCTCTGCGGGTAGCCTTCCCACGTATATGTACCGCAAATACGGTATTCCCGCATTCGATCTGGAGATCAGCGGAGATTTGGATATGCTGATGGATTGCAAGCGCGATCAGACCACTCCCGAAATGGTGGAGATCGCCGTACGCGGACACAAGGCAGGCTTGATCTGCATGATGGAGCGTTACAGCAATTGATTTTTGAAAGGGAGAGCCTTTTTCAAAAGGCTCTCCCGTATCGTTTTAAAAGCGTTCCGCAGAAAAAAGAGCCCTTTTGTGTGCAAGCTTGTAAAAAATTTCGAAACCGCTTGCACCGCGCATAAAAATGTGTTATAATAAGTGAAAGATACCGTTTGGCTTGGAGGGGTTTAAATGAAAAAGGTGATTTTGGGCGGTCGCGTTTGGAGCGCGACACACGAGTGGCTTGAAAATACGGCGGTCTGGTTCGAGGACGGCAAGGTAATTGCCGTGGGTGACGGATTGGATTTGTGCGAGGCTGACGAGGTGATCGATGCCTCGGGCTTGTACGTGTTACCGGGTCTTGTGGACGTGCACACGCACGGGCGCATCGGCTTTGATTTTTCATCTGCCACCGCCGATCAAATGCGCGCCATGAAGCTTGACTATGCCAAGCGCGGTGTAACGTCGGTGTTTGCAACGCTGGCGTCGGGAACCGACGAGGAGTGGGAAAACGCTATTGCACGCATTGAAGAGAGCGACTACGAGGGCGTTCATTTTGAGGGATGCTGGCTCAATTCCGCCAAAAAAGGCGCACACGCCGCGCACTTGCTCAAGGAGCTTCGCGCCGAGGATGTCGATCGATTTTTAAAGCTTTCGCATCTGCCTTGCCACGTCAGCGCGGCACTGGAGCTGGACGTTGACGGTTCTTTTTCCAAAGCGGTTTTAGAACACGGTGCAACGCTTGGATTGGGGCATACGTGCGCGACTGCCGCGCAGGCGCGCCTCGCCGTTTCTCGCGGTGCGACCTCGTTTACCCACTTGTTCAACGCAATGCCTGCCTTGCATCACCGTGAGGGTGGTGCCGTAGCAGTTGCACTTCTTGGCGGCGGATTTGGAGAATTGATCGCCGACGGCATTCACGTTTGCCCCGATATGATCGCCTTGGCATACCGTTGCCTTGGAAAGGACAAGACCGTATTGATCACCGACTCCATGGCGGGCACGGGATGCTCTGACGGAGATTATTCGATTGCCGGAATGCCCGTTATCGTCAAAAACGGCAAGGCGATTCTTGCTGACGGAACGCTTGCCGGCAGTACCCTGAATTTGTGGGACGGTGTGCGTAATCTGATGCAATTTGCCGATATTCCTCTGGAGGATGCCGTTGCCTGCGCTACCGTCAACCCTGCCCGTATGGTCAAGATCGACGGTGAGGTAGGCGGCATCGAGGCAGGCAAACGAGCAGATATTTTGTTGGTGGATGCCGACCTGCGCATAACACGCGTATTTTGCAAGGGGGAAGACCCGAACGAAGGAGAATTGTTGGTATGACGAAGGATGCAAAACAAAAAATGACCTATTGTAACCCGTTGCCCATTCCCGACATTCCGCGCGGAAAGGATGCATGGTACTCCTTGGAGCACGGAATGTTCAGCCACGAAAACAAGCCCGAGAGCGATACGTCTGCCGATTATCGCTCGATCTCCGACCCCACCGTGTTTTATCACGAGGGGAAGTGGTATCTTTATCCCAGTTACGGTATGGCGTGGGTGAGCGAGGATTTTGCAAACTGGAAGCACGTTCGCACAGAGCCGTACTGTCCCAAATACAGCCCGAGCATCATGCCGTGGGGCGATCGCTTTTTGATGACCTCATGGATCTGTCCGCTTTACGTTGCAGACGATCCGCTCGGCCCTTTTGAGGAGCTTGGCGAGTTTATCATGCCCGACGGAAGTACCTTTCGTCCCTGTGACCCCGGCGTTTTTGCAGATGATGACGGCAGACTCTATCTGTTTGCCTTTTCCTCCAAAAAGAACGATGCGCCGCATCGATTTGACTGTCAGATCGTTGGCTATGAGCTTGATCGCGTTGACCCCCGTCGCGTGATTCAAGGGCCCGAGGTGCTGTTTGAAATGAACCCCGCACACGAGTGGGAGCGCATGGGCTTTCATAATCAAAATCGTGCCTTTGGTTGGGTAGAGGGGCCGCACATGGTCAAGCACAACGGCCGCTATTACCTCATTTACGGTGCGCCCGATACCTGTAATTCCGCATACGCCATGGGCGTATATTATTCGGACGTTGACCCGTTACACGGCTTTCAATATCAAAAAAAGAACCCCTTGACCATCAACCGCTACGGCATTGTTGGGGGAGCGGGGCACGGATGCGTTGAGCACGGTCCTAACAATACGCTGTGGGCGTTTTACACCATCGCGTCTCCCGTTTTACATCAATACGAGCGCCGCATCGGCATGGATCTGGTCGCGGTGGACGAAAACGGCGAGCTGTATTGTCCCCACGGCGTGACCGATACGCCGCAGTATGCGCCCGGTGTTGTCGAGGATCCCGTAGCCTGCAATTGTGCAGGGCTCGTCTCTTTAACGGGCAGAGCCTTTCCGGCGGCGTCCTCCCAATTGTACGGACGTGAGGCGATTTACGCGGTGGACGAGAGCAATCTGACGTGGTGGGAGCCGCAAGCGAACGATGAAGCCCCTACCCTGACCTGCGACCTCAAGGGCGTGTACCGCGCCGAGTCGGTTCGCATCTGGTGGCGTGAGTTAGACCTCGATTACGCAAACGGACGTCTGCCCGTACCCGTATGCTACACGCTGGAGGGGAAATGCGGCGACGAATGGGTCACGTTGCTTGACAAACGCGAGAATAAAGAGGACAAGAATATCGACTACCAAGTGTTTTCTCCTACGGTATGCTCTGCCGTTCGTTTGCGCATTCATTCTTGGATGCCCGATGCACGGATCGGAGTGGTTGATTTTGCAGTGTTTGGTGCTTATCCGAGCACGGAAAGTGAGAAGAAGTGATGAAAAAATGGACGCGTGAGTTGACACGCCACGTCGGGCACAACGTCTTGGTGCTTTTGTTTGCGGCTTTGGCGGTATTTTGTGCCGTTATGATTTTGGTCAGTACGCTGGCGGGAATGCAGGAAAAGGGGATCGCGGTAAAAGAACCAATTGTCGTATCTACCTCTGCGTTGGATGCGAGCGATCAAAATTTCGTTTCGCAGATCAGCGGATACCTGATCAGCTATGAAGACGAAAAAGCCGATATCGACCGTGTTGTGATCGTTGTCGGAGACGGAAAAGAGCGGTACGAGGTAGAATTGGATGGCTTTACGCTTTCTCCGCGACTTTCGCACGAGATCTTTTTTGAGTGGAAGACATCGTTCTATTACGATCGCGTGTACTCTGTTACGGTGTACCGCGACGGCTACGGCTTGCGCTTGGCAAACAGCGCGGCGGAGTGGGAGTTTGACCCCAGCATTTTGGCGTACGCCGTTTTGTGTGCTATCTTTGCGTTTGTCGGTGTGTATTTCGGCAAAAAGCGCTTTTACCTCTGGCAAGAGGATCAGATCAAGGCACGCGGCTGATCAAATAACAAGTCAACACCAAAAGGAGGCAAATGCAAACCGCATTTGCCTCCTTTGCCATGCTAACGATGGAAAAAAGATTTTTAGATCGTTCCGCTGACGGTCAGGATCGAAACACCGGGGGTCACGACCCAAGCGCCGCTTACGGCGTCCTGCGTATAGGTTGCTGCAGGAACTGTGATCACACCGGGAACGGTTGCAAACGCGCCATCTGTTGCGACATAGGTGTAGTCGGTGCCGCTTGCCAGAGTCGTACCGTTGAGAGTGACGGTCAGATCCGAAAGAATGGGGTCAAAGGTATCGGTCACGCTTACGTTTGCGCCTGCATCGGCGGCGGTGTTACCGTAGTTCTGGATCACAAAGGTATAGGTCACAATGCCGTTTTCGGTTACGGGAACGGGAGTGATGCTCTTCGTAATGCTCAGCATAGGCTCAGCTAACGTTACCACGGTCTCGCTTACGGTAATGGGGGTGGAGATCCCGTTGCCGGTCACGGTAGCGGTGTTGACAATGGTGTCGCCGCCGCCCAAGGGTGCAAACTCGTTTACGGTTGCCTCATATACGAGCACCAGATTGCCACCCGCGGGTACGGTCATGCCGCTGAAAACGAGGGGAGGACCTGCCGTAACAGTGGGAGCGGCTTGTAAAACGCCGTTGAGAAAGAGACGAACGGAGCCGTCGGAATAAGTCAGGGGATAGAGTGTTGTTGTGCCAAAGGGATATGCGCCAAGATCATCGCTGACCGTAATGCCGCCGATGGGGGTGGTGCCGGAGTTAACGATGCTGACCACGTAGGTGACGTCATCGTTTTGCGAATAGCTCTCCGAAACGGCTACCTTAGAGGCGGAAAGCACTTCTACGATCTCGCCCACAGCCACGTTGGAATTAACGGTTGCGTTGTTGTATGATAATTGCGCTCTGTTTGTAAATTGCGCCATAAAGAACTCCTTTTTACGTTCAAATTGAGGGTTTGTTAACCCTCGCTACAGTATATGAGGCGGCGCAATGACAGGTGATAAAAAAGGGCTGTTGCAGTTTTACGCAAGCGTATTTCTGCAACAGCTCCTTTTCAGATGAGGCTGATTTGATTATTTTCCAAGCTCGGTCTCGTAGATCGTGTCCTCGGTCAGGGTAGAGAGCACGGCTTTGCTGAAATAATCCAAAGGATCGACCTGCAAGCCTTTTACGGTCATTTCCATGTGCAGGTGAGGCTCCTCGGCAAGCTCCAGCATGGCGGTGTCGCCAACGCTTCCAAGCAGTTGACCTGCCATTACCTCGGCGCCTACGGTAATGCCCTCTGCAAACTGCTTTGCCAGATTCTTATAGACGGTCACGCACTCACCCGTGTGAGAGAGCGCAATGCACCAGCCCATCATAGGATCCTCCCAAATTTGTGCAACCGTTCCGTCGGCAACGGCACATACGGGGGCGGCATCCTCGGTGGCAATGTCAATGCCGAGGTGCACGCGGTAATCGTTCATGGTAGGGGAGAACACCTGCGTATCAACGCTGTGCTTTTTGGAAAGAGAGCCTGATACGGGGAGTGCCAATTCGGGCACGGTATTGTTGTAGGTCGGCTGATCGTTGGTATCCGGCGTGGGGGCCTGCGTGGTTCCGTTGTTCTCGGTCGTCGGTTGCTCATCGTTGGTGGGGGTCTTGTTGGCGCGGTTGGTAATGGCGGTTACAGCAAGCACCACCGAGAGGGAGAGCAAAACGATAATGGCGCAGATATACACGGCGCGGTTGACTCGCAAATGTCTCAGCTTCTTGAAAAATGCGGATTCGTGACGGTTGTTTGGGTTGTTGGACATATTGATTTGGTCCTCCTTTGTTATGATGAATAATTGCTTTGGCGGGGCGACGGCAAGGCTTGACCCGCGCTTCTTGCTGTCATTATTTTTGCCTTGTTTGGACGCTTTATGCAATCAAGGCAATATTTTTGTAAAAAGACACATTTTTTTCACCGAGCCGTCAAAAGGAATGACAATATTTTTGCATCCGTTCATTTTGTATTCATATATTCGTGTTATAATAATATTTGTATCAAATTTAAAATGAAGCATTATGCTTTGACGCAAAGAATTCAGAAAGGACAGCGAATTCCTATGATAAAGATTGAGCATCTTGTAAAAAATTACGGTACGACTTGTGCCGTGGACGACATCAGCTTTGAGGTTGAGGTCGGCGAGATCGTTGGCTTCCTCGGCCCGAACGGAGCGGGAAAGAGCACGACCATGAATATTTTGACGGGATACCTCTCCTCTACCTCCGGTAAGGCGTGTATCTCCGGTATCGATATTCTCAGTGACCCCATCGGAGCAAAAAAACTGATCGGCTACCTGCCCGAGCAGCCTCCCCTGTATCAGGATATGACGGTTGCGGAATACTTGAATTTTGCCTATGATCTCAAATGCTGCAAGCTGGATCGCAAGGCGCACATCGATTCGATCTGCGATACTGTTAAGATCAAAGACAAGTACAACAAGGTCATTCGTACGCTCTCCAAGGGCTACCGTCAAAGAGTGGGTATTGCGCAGGCACTCATCGGCAATCCCAAGGTCATCATTTTTGACGAGCCTACCGTAGGTCTTGACCCTAAGCAGATCATCGAGATCCGTAACCTCATTCGCGGACTCGGCAAGTCTCACACGGTCATTCTCTCCACGCACATCCTGCAGGAGGTGCAGGCGGTATGCGATCGCATCGTCATCATCAACAAGGGTAAGATCGTTGCAAACGAAAAGACCGAAAACATTGCAAACGTTATGAGCAGTAACCGCCGCTTTAATATCAAGGTCGTCGGTCCTCAAAAGGATGTATTGGCAATGCTTCGCTCCACCACGGGTATTTCTTATGCAGAGCCGCTTGCCGAGCGCGACGGTGACGCATACACCTATATGATCGAGAGCGACGCGGGCGTGGATATTCGCAAAAAGCTGTTCTATCAGCTCGTCGAGCGCAATTGGCCCTTGGTTGGTATGGAATCCTTGGGTATGAGCCTTGAGGACATCTTTATCTCGGTTGTGGACAAGTCCGAGGAAAAGAAGACGATCGGCGCACAGGAGCGCGTACAACGCAAGAGCCGCCGCGGTGCACAGGCAGGCAACCTCGAAAAGGATCTGGGTGCGGCGCTGGTAGCGGATGCAGAGCGTCGGAGAAGCGAGGCTTCCAAGCAGGTCACCGACGATTCGGACGAAGATTGATCCCCCTTATCAACTGAGATAAAAGACAGATTTTCAAAGCAGAAAGGAACCGTTTTTTATGTTTGCCATCTATCGTAAGGAGATATCCTCCTACTTCATCAATCCCATTGGTTATATCTATTTGGGCATCTTTTTGGTATTCTCGGCTTTGTTGTGCTGCTATACCACCATCGTTTCGGGCAGCTACAGCACCAATATGTACTTTTTCTACCTGATCGTATCCTTTGTGATCCTGATCCCGCTTTTGACCATGCGCTTGTTTGCCGAGGAACGCAAAATGCGCACCGAGCAAATGCTGTTGACGGCTCCCGTTACCATTACGGGTATGGTGCTTGGTAAGTATCTTGCCGCACTGACCATGTTCGTCAGCGGCGTGTTGCTCTCCTGCTTCAACTTTATTCCGCTTTACGTCATTGCCGCGGCAGAGCGCAACGGCACCGAGTACTCTTTGACGCACATCGGCCCCGTTACGGGACAGATCGTAGGCTCCATCCTTGCAATCGTTTTGCTGGGTGCGGCGCTGATCGCCATCGGTACGCTGATCTCCGCACTGACCGAAAATCAGCTTTCCTCTGCGGTCGTTACCATCGGCGTGATTGCCGTTATGATCCTTTTGAACGTGTTCAATATGCTAACCGACTCGACCGGACAGCCCCTGATCGGTAGCTACGCCATTCGCTTTGTGATCGATTGGGTATCTGTGCTCAGCCGCTACACGGCGTTCAGCAACGGTGTATTTGATTTTGCGGCACTGTTCTACTATCTCTCCTTGACTTTCGTATTTTTGTTCCTGACGGTTCGCGTGTACGAAAAGCGCCGTTGGGGTTGATCAAAGCGGAGGATCATTTGTATGAGAAAAAAGTTTATCCGAAACAAAAAGGCGCGATTTGCGACGGTTTCGGTGGCGTTGACGGTTATGGTCATTGTGGTGGCAGTGCTTGCCAATGCGGTGATCGCCTCCGTCGTGCAACGCTATTCGCTGTACGCATACATGACTCCCAAGGATGCGTTTGATGTCTCCGAGGATTGCTACGCGCTTTTGGACGAAAAATTTGGGGCGAACAAGAAAGCCCCCAAGGTTGAGATCCTGTTCTGTGATATAGAGGAGAACGTAAAGAGTGACGACAGCCCAAACTACTACCTCTACCACACGGCAGTAACTCTCGCAGAGCGTTACTCCAACGTCACGCTCAAGTTTTTGGACATCTTTGCCAATCCCGCACCCGTTAAGCCCTACACGCAATCCGTCAATCCCTTGACGGGTGAGACGGTAGAGACCGCATTGCTCTCCACGAGCGTGATCGTCGTCAGCGGCGACTACCACCGCGTTTACAACTGGACGGAGTTTTACGTGTTTGAGGATGAGAACGCCTCCGAGCCTTGGGCATACAACGGCGAGAAGAAGCTGAGCGCGGCTCTGCTTCACGCAACCAATGACGATCCGCGTATCGTATGCCTTTTGAACAATCACGGCGAGGTCTTTTACGACTACGAGCTGTTGACGCTGTTGGATGATGCCGGCTATACGATCGTTTATATCGACCTTTACAAAGAGCAGATCCCCGCATCCTGCGACCTGATCATCAGCTACAACCCCAACTCCGACCTGATCGCGGATTCGGTCTCCAGCGTTTCCGAAACCGAGATCCTGGACGAGTTTTTGGCGGTTGAAGGACATTCCTTCTTCGTCTTTTTGGAGAACGGAACGCCCAACCTTCCCAACTTTGAGGCTTATTTAAAGACTTGGGGCGTTGAGACTGAGTACGCGCAAAACGCTACCACGGGCGTATCCTACCGTTACATGGTTCAGGATACCAAGCAGTCTCTGACCTCCGATGGCTACACCATTTACGGTCAGGCGACCACCGCAACCGCGGCATCCGACTTGATCGATCCCAACGCAAAATACGTGGTGTTCAGCAATGCCACCGCATTGGCGATCACCTCCGAGGGCTATACCGATCTTCACGACGGAAGCTACCGCAGCATGAGCGGAACGCGCACCGTATATCCCATGTACTACAGTAGCAACAGCTCGCTTGCATGGGCAAACGGTAAGGTCGTTGACGGCGGCAACTCTGTTTTGATGAGCTTGACCGAACAAACGAACGAGGGTGGTTCCTCTTACGTGGGTGTTATTGCATCGGTTGACTTCTCGGCAAAGGAATTTTTGCAGTCTGCCGTATATGATAACGGCGACGTGCTGTTCCAATTGTTTGACGTTGTGGGAGACCAAAGCACCCCCGCAGGCTTGACCATCAAGCCCTTTGCTTCTTACGATATCAGTACCATTACCACGGCTCAAATGCTTCGCTGGACGCTTGCATTGACGCTGATCCCCGCAACGGTAATTGCGGTAGTCTCCGTCGTTGTACTCGTTAAGCGTCGCCGTGCGTGACCAAATCCCGAAGAAAGGAAAAGAATCGAATATGAAAATCGGAAACGGATGGGAGCGTAAGCTCCGTCACGGCTCCGCCTCGTTGGGAATTTGCGCGGCTGTTATTGCGGCGGTATTGCTGTTAAACGTAGGCATGACCGCGCTTTGCAGTGGCAGACTGTGGTATATCGATCTGACCCCGGAGGTTCCGTACAACGTGTACGAAACAGATGCAACCGTTAAAAAATACAGCGGTATGTATACCCTGATGGATGAAACGATCGATTATCTGGACTATATCATCGATGAGGCGAATCAATCGCGAGAAGAGGCAGTAAAGGTAGATATTATCTTTTGTGCCGAGCCCGATATTTTAACCGCCAAGGAATCTATGCGTTACGTGTATTACACGGCGCTCAATCTGCAAAAGCAATTCCCCGACACGATCAAGGTCTCTTACCGTGACGTTATAAACAACCCCTCGTCGGTGGATATGTACCGCAGTACCTCGTATTCCAAAATTTATCAAAGCAATATCATCGTTGCCAGCGGAAGCGAGTTCCGCGTCAGCACGGTGCGCTCCTACTACACCTACGATTCGGATAGTGGCAGTGACGTGCCCGTAGCTTATAACGGACAAAAGCAGTTTGTCAAGCAGATCCTTGACGTAACCGGTGCCGAGGCGCCCATTTGCTGCTTGACCGTAAACCACGGCGAGCCTTTTGCAGACTTGAGCCTTGCAAACCGCGATGAGTGGGCAGAGTACGGCGAGTTTATGAACGTAATTGAGGGTGCGGGCTACGAGATCCGCTTCCTGGATTTGGAAACGGAAGAAATTCCCGAAAACTGCCGCCTGATCATCACTTTTGATCCGCAAACCGACTTTGCCAGCGCGTTTGGAAACGATGCCATTGACGTAGCGGAAACGGTCAAGCTGGATAAGTTCCTCTCCAACTCTTACTCTTATATGGTCTTCTTTGATGCCGATACTCCCTATTTGCCCAATTTGGAAGAATACCTTCGTTTTTGGGGTATTGAGTACGCGCGTGCAGAGGGACAAAACGATAACGGTGAGACCGTGATCGGTAACTACGTTGTCAGCGATCCGCTCAACAATCTGTCCAATGAAGGTTACACCTTCTTTGCACAGTTCCCCGTGGGCAACGGCGTAGGCGCAAACGTGCTGGAGGATATCATTGCCGCTCAGTCCGAGTCGAACGTCGCGTTTGGAAACGCCATTCCGATCAAGTACTCCTCCAACTACGATAACGCGTACGTCATGGAGGATACCACCAACGGCATTCCCGCATACAGCTACGGTATTTACGATAATAACGCATGGTACAGAACCATTTTTGATCTGTTCAGCGCAGGAACGAGTGATGCAAAGGCCAATTATATCGTTCGTGCTGACGGAGATGACCTGACCAATCAAAGCGGCGTTCCGCTCGGCGGCTCCGATCTTTTCAAGGTCATGACCATTTCTGCCGAAAAGCGCGTGTACTCCGAGGGTATGGGATATACCACCGTTAATAAGATCTCTCACGTGTGTGCGGTCGGCTCTACCGATTTTGCAAAGGATCAGTTCCTGACTCAAACCTCGTACGCTAACACCGACTCCTTGCTTGCGGTATTGCGTTATATGGGCAAGGAGGTCAACCCCGTTGGCTTGAGCTTCTTGGCTTTGAGCTCTACCGACATCGGTACCGATTATCACAAGGTGACGGACGAAACTACCGGTACTACCGCAGTACGTCCTGCCATTATCGCCGCAACGGTCGTTCTTACGTTGATCCCCGCATTGACCATGATCATTTCGGGGCCTGTAATTCTCGTAAGAAGACGCGTGCGTCATTGACAGAGCTTTCATTCCCGTAATTCAAAGGAAGGAACACAAGTATAAGTAAATGAGTACAGAAACGATTATCAACCTGATATTTGACGCAGGTAAGGGAAGCGTGGCTGTTTCGACCAAGGAGGGAACGGTGGGAAGCACGTACGGTGAGCTCCCCGTTCCCACCCGAAAGGGATACCGCTTTGAGGGCTGGTATTGGAACAACACTCTTGTCACCTGCGATAGCGTGATCGACTCTGAGGAGGACGTGCGCTTGGTTGCGCGTTGGACAAAGGCAGAGGCGCCCGAGGAGAACACGCGCAAGGTCTCCATGCTCAAGCGTCAAAAGCGCGCGCTTGTTGCGTTAACGGCAACGGCACTGCTGCTTGCGATCGTGTTTGCGATCGTTGCGCAATTGATCACCATCTACTCTTTGGTAGATACCTACAAGATCGACGGCGTTGAGTACAACGATAAATACCTGATCCGCAAGACCGACGGTGTTTACAAGCTGTACGACCGCGACGGTAACCTGATGGATACCAACGGTCAATCCGACGACGTGTTTATTGCACGCGGTAGCGGAAACCAATATAAGATCGACCCCGACACGGGCGAATATAGCCTGAAGGCTGTGGTCGATACCGAGGACGGCGAGGCGGCGGCAGGCTCTAATCTGCTCATCTTCCCGCAAATCACCTCCACCTATATCTACTCCATCGACGTGGAGAACGAGCTGGGTAAGTACAACTTCTACCGCACTGCAGACGGCGTTCAGATCGGCGGATATGAAAAGTCCATCATCGATTACGATGCCGACCTGTTTGCACAGCTTTGCTTCTCTTGCGGTTATATGCTTTCTACCGTAAAGCTGAGCGCCGCATCCGATAACGATCAGATCCCCAGACTTCCTGACGGTTCTATCGACTACGCCGTATATGGCTTGGACGATCCGCAGGCGGTCTATACCATAAAGGGGGTTCTGTTCGAAAAGAATGCTGACGGTACCAACGTTTACAAGGACGGCAAATACGTGATCGATTACGATGACGAGGGCAATCCGCAACCTGACCCCGACCGCACCTATACCATTCGCATTGGTGACAGCATTCTCTCTCAAGCAGGCTACTACGTACAGCTTGAGGGCAGAGACTCCGTATATATCGTCACCACCGACTATATCGGTACTACCATTCTTCAGCCGCTGGAAAAGCTGATCACCCCTCGCGTTGTATTCCCCGTATCGGTCAACTCGCACAGCATGGGTAAAAACTTCTATTTGAAGTACCTTAAGGAATGGACGGGTGAGGAGACCGAGGGCGAGACCATTGTAGCGTTTACCTACTCCGAATTGGAGGAGCGTATCAATACCATGATTTCCATCTACCCCTACAATCCCATTTCTTCCATCATGGCGGGCTACCGCATCAACGACACCAGCGCAATTGAGGTCTTTGGCTTGTTCTATTCGCTGGAGTGCAAATCCTGCGTCAAGCTTGGCATTGATATGGACGCATTGAAGGAATACGGTCTGGATAAAAACGTGCACTATTTGAGCTACTATACCGATAGCGGACAGGTGGATGCAGACGGTGATGCCGTTTATGTGCGCAACGAGATCCTGATCAGCGAAAAGACCGAAAACGGCACGTATTACGTTGCATCGATCGCGTATGACATGATCGTAGAGGTTGACCAATACTATCTCTCCTTCCTGGAGTGGGATTATATGGATTGGTACGACGAAAACTTTATGACCACCAACATTTCCTACCTGCAAAGCATTCAGTTTACGTTTGAGGATCGCGAATATACCTTTGAAATGGATAACAGCCTGACCTACGCGTACTATATTACCACAACCACCGACGAAAACGGTAAAACGGTAGAAAAGCTGCAGAGCATTGATTTGAAGTACGGCTCTGTTTACCGCGAGGACGGCGCGCTGTATTACAAGTCCAACTCCGGCGCGATTCAAAAGATCGAGTGCGTGATCGATTTTAAAAACACGCCCTCTGTCTCCAACAAAGAGGTCATTATGAACCCCGATATGGAGAACGTGATCTACGTGAAGGAAAACTACTATTACGTCAACGAGGCGGGCGAGAACGTGCGCGTATCTCCCAACTATAAGGATCGCACCATTGAGGAGCGCGACGGCAAGTATTACTACGTTTATCAGCTCAACGGCAAGACCGTAGAGATCGCCGTTAAGAAGAACCTCGGTGACCCCATTTACCATTACCGCAACGGACTTGAGGCATCGCTGTCTGTTTCCGCAACCAATATGATGATCGCCTGCGACCAATACAACAACGGTAGCGGCGAGAATAAGCACGTGATGGACTACAGCCATACCAACGTTTATATTGGTGATGCGGGCGTTACGCAAAGCGAGACCATTACGGCAACCGATAACTTCCGCCGCTTGCACATGAAGCTGCTGCAATTCTCCTTGGAGGGAGACATTGACGAGACCGAGTTTAAGAGCGCTATGGGCATGACCGTAGAGGAGTTCCTTGCAGATCCTGCAAACAAACCCGACGTAACCGTGAGTGCCTACGTAGAGGACTACGCAAAGCACTTTAACGGATATATGGAAAAGGAAGACGGCGAGGAGCATCGCGTTTATACCGAAAACCGCAGTCAGTATCTCGTTTACAAGTTCTATCAATACTCCGATTGGAAGTCTCTTGTTACGGTAGAGCTGTTTGAAAAGGACGAGAACGGCAATTTTGTCACCACCGCACCCAGCGGCGTAGCAGGCAGATTCTACGTGACAACGCCTTATTTGGATATGATCGAGGAAGACTTGAACCGTATCATCAATGAGGAGATCGTAGAAAGCGACGCTTAATACAAGTACAAAAACAGGGGAGAGCCAAATGCAAAACGCGTTTGACTCTCCCTATCATATTTGGCAAAAAGGAGCTGAATCAAGTTGACTCAGCTCCTTTTGTCTGATTTATACGTTTTTTACCACGGTGCAGGATCTGACGCCGTAGTAGCGAAAAGCATTTAATACGTCGGTGTCGATCTCCTCGCCGCAAACTGCAATGCAAACTGCGGGAGGGCAGGAGACGTTTGGCATTGCCAAAACGCGTCCCACGCTTTGCGCAATATCCACGGTCTCCGTCAATGCAAGCATCGCCTCTCGAACCGATAGAACGCGGCGAGGAGGAGAGAACGTAGGGGCGCATTCGCAAATGGGCTCCTTGCGCACAACGGCGAGCAAAGCCTCTTGCAAGCGCGCAAGTGCTTCCGTGCCGCCCACGGGGGATGGCATCAGCACCAAAAAGTCGCGGTCGCTGAACTCGCACTCAATGCCCCGTGCGCGCAAAATATCGGCAAGCGCATCGCCTGTGTAGCCATAGGATTTGGGCGCGAGGGTGATCTTTAACGCCTCGTCACCCACCAAGGTGTAGCCGTGCGCACGCAAAGCCGATTTCAGGTCGTCGAGTTGCGGCAGAAACTCGTGGAGGGAGGCTTGAAACGCCTCTTGTAAAACGGCGTTTGCGGCATCCAGTGATTGCATGATCAAATACGAGGGGCTGGTAGAGCCAAAGAGCGCCATGGCAGCCTTTGCCTGTTGCAGCAGGTTGGCAGAAAGAGCATTGGAGTGGTGCAGATACG
>JAZQYE010000253.1:0-4675 GCA_045633385.1 Eubacteriales bacterium
CGGAAAGATCCATCTTGCCATTATCCTTATGCGCACTCACCTCGACGAAGTCCCCAAACAACTGCATAGCAAGGTCACCGATCTCGTTTCCGGCTTCCATTCTTGCATCAAGGGAATTGTCAGGTGTGGCCAATTCGGGTCTATAGGTCTTTAACCACAGATTTCTGGGACACTGCACGAATGCGCAGTATTTCGACTTTGACAACATAAATCAATCCTCCAATCGATATAAACCGATATTTAACTGTATTATAGCACATAATTCTCAAAATTGCAACAGTTATGAGACAAATTTGGGACATCATATTTATCTGTTTACGCATCAAAAAAGCCTTTCGCTGTAGCGAAAGGCTTCCTCAATTATCCATTATTCATTTTTCATTCTCATTCTTCTTTTCTCGATGGCGTCGCGGCTCAGGGCGATGAGGATCGAGGTGATGGAAATGGCGTTGACGATGATGCTCGGGATCGCTCCGACTGCTATGGAGTAGATCTCCCACAGTGTTTGTGCGGGGAGCGAGATCAAGCGAAGCTTGGTGGGGCTACTGCACCAAAGTCCTATGATGTTGAGGGACGAGCCCAGCATGGGAAGCAGGCTCAACGGTCCTTGCCACGAAAGCAGAGTGCACGCCGCGTTTGCCGCCAAAAACAAGATCGGCCATGCGATATGTCTTGCCCACGCGCGGTGATCCTTATGATAAAATACTGCCTCGCGCACGGCGTTGACCGCGTTGATCAGGCTACCCGAAAACGCACCGAGCAAGCCGTAGTGTCCTACCCAAAGCAGGTCTGCTACCATTTTGGAAAGCAGGATCTTGCGTCGATCACGAAAGGTATATATGAACAACGCCACGCCCATGGCGACAAAGCCCACGCATTGTGCCGCAACTCCCTGCGGTGTGGAAAACAGCTCCGACCAATTCATGTTTTACGTCCTCTTTCTATGTCTTTTCGTTTACGTTTTTTCTTCTCTTTTTCCGATTTTGATGTACGGGATACTTTTACTGCTTTTCAAAGCCATGTACAAAGCCTGTCACGTCCGCCGAGCAAACGTCTCCCCCGATGACACGGTTGCGATAGACCAGCACGTTTGCGTACACCGTCCCCTCATATCCTTGATAATTGGTCACCGAAAAGGTGTAGCGCGTAACGTCCTTGTTTTTGTATTTGGAAAGATTGAGCCCCTGCTCCTTTTGCATCTCGTTATACGCCGAAAAGATCTTATCGAACTCGGCGGGAACGGTCACCGTTTTTTCCTCTACGGGTGTTTCCTCTACCTCCCAACCAAACTGCTTTAAAAAGCTTGCGGCATCGGCGGCAGTCTTGACCTTATCGTAGGAATAATGCACGGCGGCATCTGCATCGGCTGACGGCGGTGCAGAGAGGCTGTAGGTTGGCACAAAGGCGATGAGCGTGATAAGAACCGTAAGCGCCACGCAAATGACGCCAACCAGCTTTACGGTGCTTGCGCGCAAGGAATAAACGAACATAACATGATCCTCCGACGTTCAAATATTTGTGGTAAAATATATGAACGCCACGCACCGTTTATTCCCGTACGCAAAAAAGTTTTATCCGTTCTCTTTTTCCGCAAAACAAAGAGCGGCTTGATTATCCATGCCTTGCCTCGGTTTCTTCTCCTTCAAAAAAGATATGCCCGTCTGCCTCAAAGCGGCGTACCGAAAAGCTACGCTCGATCACCTCTTGCATAAGGCACTGCTCGCGTGTGCCGTAAAAGGCGAGTCTGCCCTGCTCCAAAACAGCGATACGGTCGGCACAGCGAATTGCCGCGTTGAGGTCGTGCATGACCACCAACAGCGTTTTTTGGTCGCGGTCGCGCAGTTCCTTCAGGCGTGTGACCATAGCATGCGAAACCGCCGGATCCATATACGTAGTAGGCTCGTCCAGCAACAACAGGGGCGTTTGCTGTGCCAATGTCATGGCAAGATACGCCTTTTGCCGCTCGCCGCCCGACAAGCTATCAAGCCGACGATCCTTCAGCTCCTCAATGCCCATAGCCCGCATTGCTTGCGTGACTGCGGTGTGGTCTGCCTCACTCGGGCGTTTGCCAAGCTCCCAATACGGGGCTCTGCCCATACCGACCAGTTCCTCGGTGCTGATATGCGGTGTGCGGAGCACCTGCGGCAAAAATGCGATGCGCTGTGCACGCGCGCGCGGAGAAAGCATTGTCAGATCGGTGTCGTCCAAACGGATCTGCCCCGTGTAGGAAAGCTCACCGTTGATGGCAGACAGGAGCGTGGTCTTGCCGCTACCGTTTTTGCCGATCAGCACCGTCAAGCACCCTTGTGCGACGGAAAAGGAAACGTCCTTCAATACGGTCTTTTTGCCGCGCAGGACGCTGACGTTACAGCATTCAAGCATGATCCTTTCCTCCCAACAGCAAGACTAAAAAGAAGGGTGCACCGATCAGCGCCATGACGATGCCGACGGGAACCTCGGTCGGTGCAAACAGCGTTCTGCCGAGCAGATCTGCCAGCACCACCAGAATGCCGCCCGTGATGGCGGATGCGGGGAGCAATACGCCAAGTCGCTCCCCCACCAAACGGCGAGAGATGTGCGGAACGATCAAGCCAACAAAGCCGAGCAACCCCGCAAAGCTGACTGCCGCCGCCGCAGAGGCAGAGGCACAAACAAGGGCAAGAATGCGCAAACGCTTGACGCGTACGCCGAGTGCGCCTGCCAAGGAGTCGCCCAAGGAAAGCACTGCCAAGCGAGACGACACCAGCATAGCAAGCGTAAGCGACAAAAGGATCATTACAAAGGGCAGGAACAATTCGCGTACCGTTACGCCGGAAAGTCCTCCCACCGAAAAATAGTTATACGTTGCCAGCACGTCACTATCCAACAACGACAAAAAGGAAATGACGGCGTTGAGAATGGCGGTGAGTGCCAAGCCTGCCAAAATGACGCCTGCTCGGCGCATACCGATGCGCCTTGCCAACGCTACGATAAAGACGGTTGCGCCGAGCGCACCGAAAAAGGCGGCCACGGGCAACGCACCGCTCGCGGACGGAAAAAAGAACAACAGCACAATGACCGCCGCGCCCGCGCCTGCATTGACACCGATGATGTTGGGACCTGCCAAGCCGTTATCGGTCACGCTTTGCAGGAGTGTTCCCGACACGGCAAGTCCCATGCCTGCCAGCATACCCGCAAGCACGCGCGGCAAGCGAACGGCACGCAGAATAATGCCCTCGGTACCCATTCCCGTCAGCAAGCCCGACAGTACCTCTTTTGCAGAGAGCGTACTGCCGCCGAAAAACAGTGCCGCAACCGCCGTTACAAGCAAGCAAAGTCCCAACGGGATCAGGCGATAGCCCTTACGATTTTGTTTCATCTTCATACACCAGCCCGATCAAATACGCATACGCCTCGTCCCAACGCGCGTTTGGCTTGAACTGAAACAGCTCCTTGGGTAAGTATGCGTAATCGTTATTTTGAACCGCGCGCAACGCACTCCACGCCTCGCTTTGCAGTACGGCGTTCATGTTTTGCATTGCCGCATCAACGTCTCCCATCGTGGAGATCAAAACGCGATCGGGATCGGCACGCAGGATCTCCTCAATACTCAAGCCGTCCAACAAAATGGGGGCGGCGTCCGCGATATTCTCTGCTCCAAGCTCTGCCAGCATAGCGGCGGCAAAATGATCCTTTGCCGTTTTTGCCTTGGTGGAAGCGGCAGAAGAGCCTGCGCGGATAAACAAGACCGTTCTTTTTTCGACCTCGCGTTCGGCAAGCTCTGCCATCATTGCATCAATGCGTGCCTGCACCGCTGTGCCGTATTCCTCGTAGGCTTTGGCATTTTGCGTAATGGCGGTCAAAATGCCGAGCACGCGCAAATAATCGTCAAAATGCTCTACGGTAAAGCAAGCGGCCGGAATGCCGTTTTGCTCCAAAAGGCGTGCCGCCTCGACCTGACGCGCAACGTCTGCCGAGCAAATGACAAAATCAGGCTCGGCGGCGATCAACGCCTCTACGTTGATGGTCTTTCCTGCACCTGCATCCACCAAGGGCGTGCCCTCTGCCGCAAAGCCGCGTTCCACGCTCTCGCCAACGGTCACAGCGATCTCGCCCCCTGCCAAGCTCCAGATCTCGGCAAAGGAGGAGAACAGCACGGCGACCCGAACGGGGCGCGAATGAAGCGCGACCGTAACGCCGCGATCGTCGGTAAATTGATAATAGACCTCGCCCTCGCCCGATTCGTTGGGTGCGGAGCAGGCGGCGAGTGCCCACGGCAAAACAATGACCGCCAAACACCACGCCGCCACGCGCCGTAAAATATGCTTAATTTGCATTTGCAAGGATCTCTGCTTTTTGCAGGAGCAGCTCGTCGGATGCCAGCAGTTCCTGTACGGTATCAAATCCGAGTCTTGCCACGGTATCGGCAAAGCGTTCTCCCGCAACGCCACGGAAACGGAAGAGCAAAATACACTTTTCGACCATGTCAAGCACCTCGCTCTCGCTCACGAGAATGCGATCCAGCGCCCTGCCGCGCGCGACCTGCTTACCCCAACGGCCGCCGATATAAACGCGGTAACCAACCGTTTCTGCCTCCACGGCATGGAAGGGGCATTTTGCAATGCAACGCCCGCAACGGTTGCAGGTGGTAGGATCAATGAAAAGCTTGCCGTCCTTCAGCTTTGCCACCTTGACG
>JAZQYE010000254.1:0-5578 GCA_045633385.1 Eubacteriales bacterium
GAAAATCGGCATCGCAAAACTCTGCCAAAACCTGGCGGCAAATACCGCAGGGTGCGCAAAAGCCACCCGCTTCCCCTTCCCTGCCGCCAATTACCGCAATGGCAACAAAACGGCGCTCACCCTCGCTGATCGCCTTGAAAAAAGCGGTGCGCTCGGCGCAGTTGGTGGGCGCATAGGCGGCGTTTTCGATATTACAGCCCGTGTAAATTTTTCCGCTCTCGCCCAAAAGCGCCGCTCCCACACAAAAATGCGAATAGGGCGCGTAGGCGTAAGCACGTGCCGCCTCGGCATGGCGCATCAATTCCAAATCTGTCATATCAATTCTCCTTGCAAATCAAGCGGTAAAAGCTCTCACCGGATATAGGCTCGGGCGACATGCCGAAATACTCCAGAATAGTAGCCCCGATATCGGCAAAGGATGCGCGCGTACCGAGATTGATGCCGCCGCGAACGGGAGAGCCGAAGATCAACATTGGCGTATCCTCACGCGAATGATCGGTTGAAGGTGTAGAAGGATCACAGCCGTGGTCGGCTGTAACAATGCATACGTCCCCCTCTTGCATTTGCGCTTCAAACTTGCCGAGCCACGCATCAAACGCCGTCATGGCGGCGGCGTACCCCTCAACGTCATTGCGATGTCCGTAGGTCATATCAAAATCGACCAGATTGGTAAAGCACAGCCCCTCAAAATCCGTAGCGGCAATTGCCATGGTCTGCTCCATCCCTGCCGCATTATTGGGCGTCGGGTGACTCTTTGAAAATCCTCTGCCCGCAAAAATATCGTAAATCTTGCCTACCGAAACGGTATCAAATCCGCTTTCACTAAGTACGTCCGCAATGGTTTTGGAAGGGGGTGTCAAAGAATAATCGTGGCGTCGCGGCGTGCGAACAAACGGATATTCCCCCGCAAACGGGCGTGCAATCACGCGCCCCACGGCGTGCTCTCCCTGCAACAGTTCGCGCGCGATCTCGCAATAGCGGTAAAGCTCCTCCACAGGCACGATATCCTCATGCGCCGCAATTTGAAACACGCTGTCAGCAGAGGTATAAACGATCAACGCACCGCTTTTGCAATGCTCCTCACCAAAGTCGCGAATCACGTCGGTTCCCGAATATGGCAAATTGCAAATGACACGTCTGCCAACGCGTTCCTCAAACGCTTGGATCACCTCAGGTGGGAAACCGTTGGGATAGGTGGGGAGAGGACGCTCGGAAACGATTCCCGCGATCTCCCAATGCCCCACGGTCGTATCCTTCCCAAGCGAGCGCTCACGCATACGCGCAATACTCGCCTGCGGAGTTCCCATGCCACCGCCTACGCCGTCAATGTCAAACAAGCCAAGGCGTGCAAGGTTTGGGCAAGAAAACGCAGGAGAATTGCGAATAGCCCCGAGTGTATTGCTTCCTGCATCGCCAAAGCGTGCGGCATCGGGTGCTTCACCAATTCCCATGCTGTCAAGAACGATCAAAAATACTCTTTTTTTCATGGCAAACTCACGCCAGATTGAGGGCGACTTCCATCATGTTGGTAAAGGTGGTTTGGCGTTCCTCGGCGGTAGTGTCCTCCTCGGGATAAACAAAGGAGTTGCTGACCGTACAAATGCAAAGCGCCTTTTTGCCGGCTCTTGCCGCATTGCAGTAAAGCGCCGCCGCCTCCATCTCTACGCCAAGAACACCCATTTTTGCCCAAGTCATGCCGGAATTATCGTCCTCGTAAAAATGATCGGACGAGAAGATGTTGCCAACCTTATAGCGAATGCCAAGGCGATCACATTCATCGACGGCGCGACGAACGAGGTCAAAATCGGCAAGCGGTGCAAACGTACCGGGCAAGCGATATTGAGCGGCAAAATTGCTGTCGGTGCAAGCACCCATGGCAATGATCAGGTCGCGCGCGTGCAAGTCGGGGTGATACGCACCGCAGGTTCCCACGCGAATGATGTTTTCCACGTCGTAAAAATTGTAAAGCTCGTAAGAGTAAATACCAATGGAGGGCTGTCCCATACCGGACGCCATAACGGTCACCTTTTTGCCCTTATACTCACCCGTATAGCCGTGAACACCACGAATATCGTTGACAAGTACGGCGTTTTGTAAGTAGTTTTTTGCAATGAACTCAGAACGCAACGGGTCTCCCGGCATCAGTACGGTTTTTGCGATATCCTCTTTTTTTGCGGCAATATGTGCGGTTGGTGTTAACATAACAGTTTCCTTTCCTTCTATTTATAAATTTCGTTCAATAGCCTTCGCTATCTGTATTTTTAAGAATTTTGACCACGCGACTGGTACCAAGTCGGTCGGCGCCAAGCTTGATAAAATCCTCGGCATCCTGCAAGCTTGCAATACCGCCTGCCGCCTTCACCTTTACGTGCTCTCCCACGTTTGCACGCATCAAGGCAACGTCCTCGCGCGTAGCACCCGCAGTCGAAAAGCCCGTGGAGGTCTTGATATAATCCGCTCCTGCCTCGGTCACAATGCCGCACATACGGAGCTTTTCGTCCTCGTCCAAAAGACAAGTCTCAATAATGACCTTTAAGATCTTTGTTCCGCAAACGCGCTTTACGGCGGCTATCTCCTCTAAAACGGCTTGGTCGTCCCCTGCCTTCAAACTGCCAACGTGAATGACCATGTCGATCTCGTCGGCACCTGCACGCAGGGCTTCTTCTGCCTCAAAACATTTGACTGCCGTGGTACTGTCTCCGTTGGGAAAGCCGATGACGGTACAAATGGGCAAGCGGTCGCCCACGTATTGCTTTGCCTTGGCTACGTAGCACGGCGGAATGCAAACCGATGCCGTGTGATATTTGATGCCGTCATCACACAATGCGCGTATCTCCTCCCACGTTGCCGTTTGCAACAGCAAAGTATGGTCGCAACGCGATAAAATATCCTTGATATCCATTTTTTCCTCCCTTTACGCCATTTGGACGCAGGTTATTGTTATGCTACCTTTATTTTATCATTTTTTTGTTTTAAATGCAATAGCTTCAAGCAAAAAAGGCTGTCTCAAACCGAAATTTGAGACAGCCTGAAAATTTTAACGTCGATCAATCAACCAAAATGTCGTTGACCTCTTCGGCAGTAAAGCCGAGGAGCATACCCAAAAGAATCAAGGTCTGCTTGTTCTCTTCGGTATGATTTTCGGGAACGTTGTAGTAATCGTGAATTGCCTGCAACAGATCCTGCATCTCGCTCTCGTCCTCTGCCTCGTGCATTTCATCTCTCAAGCCAAAGGGATCGGGCTCGTAATCGGTCTCGCGCAGAGAGAACGCGATTGCATGAGAGGACATAAAGAGCTCAACCGTTTGATATGCGGTCTTGCCGAGAATGCTGTTTTCGCTATCGCCAAAGAGACGGTCGTGCTCGTCGTCTTCCTCAGCCGCCATGATCAGATTCATGATATCGTTGATCGCCTTTGCCTCAGCGGCGTATTGGGCGTCGTCCATATCGTTGTCTGCCATGAACTTAAAGATATTGGAGAGCAAAGGAGCGGCAACTGCAGCTTCCTTTTCGGGAACGTCGTACTCGTCCGTCATACGGTCTGCGGTTACGTAAACCTCGATCATACCTGCGGTTTGGGGATTGATGTTGCGGATCATCTTTTCGATGTCCTCCTCGCTCAGCGTGCCCTCGCCCATTCCGCCAATAACGGTAACGGTATCAGCAACGGTTTGGAAGGTCTGCTCGTAGTTGACGTTGTCACCGGAGGAGCCCTTTTCACCAAGCTGGGTAGCGGTGGAAATATCAAGACCTGCGGCATCTCTTACCGTGTTGGATTGCAGAACCGCGGTAAAGAGCTGACCGGTCTGCTCCTGACCAAAGGATGCGGTAGCACCCAGATTATCGAGAATTGCACCAACGGAGCTTGCGACCTTGGTAATGTCCATCTCCTCGGAGGAAGAAGTCTCCTTGAGGAGCGTGCCTGCGGTGGAGAAGATCGCCTCGATTGCGGCAGCTTCCTGCTCTATCTTGTCGGAGGTGAGATTTTCGGCAGCCTTGGAGGTATCTACCAACAGCTTATCAAGCGTTACGAGCACGGTGGTTTCCTTCATCGTCTCTGCGGCTTGCAGGCTGGAGGTGTTAGTAACGGAGGTTGCGGGAACGGGCTTTTTGACCTCTACGTTGATCATGATCTGCAAGAGTTCCTTCTTGGAGTCGTCCTGCATCAAGGAAGTGTACTCCTCCTCTACGATCGCCTTTGCCTGCTCGGCAACGGTGGAATCGGCAGTCTCGGTAATTTGAGAGAGCTTTACGGTCACTCTTGCCAAAACGGCAGGGCCACTTGCTCTGAGCTCGTCAATGGTCTTGCCCTCATAAACAGTACCCTTCAAAAGTGCCTGCAAAACAGCCTCTGCAGTATCACCTGCCGCCAGCTCCTGCGTAGCGGATTGCGCATTCTTTGCTTCTACCTGCTCAACCTGCTCGGCGTACTCGGACACGCTCCACGCGTACAGGGCGAAAAATCCCTTTACGCTGTCGGCAGTGATCTCCGCGTCACCCGACTCGGCAAGCAAGCTGTCGATCATCGTACCGGAATAAAAATCCAGCACCTGCTTATCAACGACCATACCTGCATCGTTGAAAGCCTTGTTCAAGGTTTGGGTCATGGCAGAGACCTGCTCGGCACTGCTCTTATTCTTTACGGCATTCAGTTCGGCGGCAATGGTATCCAGCATTTCATTGTAGGCTACCTCTGCGTTCTCCTTGATACCCAAGGTGGTACCAATGGCACGTACGCCGATGTTTGTGATCTCACCGATCAGCACCTTCATGCTATCGTTGCTACCCAGGTCGGTGATCAATGCGTTGACAAGACCTTCCTTGGAGAGGATCTCGATCAATGCGTCCTGATCTCCCATGCTGGAGAGCACCTCACCGCGAATCAGAGTCGCCATCATTTTGGCAACGGTGGTGATATCTGCGCAAAGTGCATCGGTATCCTGCGAATCCTTGTGAAGGATATTCAACAGCTGGTCGATCATACCGTTGAACATACCGCTTTGGTCGAAGTAAAGTGTTTCGGGATAAATGCCTACAAAGGGCTCGCCCTTGAGCCATGCGTCAGTCGCGTTGTAGATCAATTCACCTGCAATGGCAGGAAGCATTTCGGAATCACCAAAGGAATCTGCAATTGCAAGTAACAAAGCCGCCTCGGTGTCTCCGTATGCGGAAAACTCGGTCTTGGTCAGCTTAAATACGTCGCAGCCAAGCGTTGCAACCGTTCCCAGCTCATTCTTTAAAAGAGCCTTTTCGCCGTTTACGTCAAAGGAGGTCAGGCTGTCGGTCAACGCCTCGCCGCCCATAACGCGGAACACGGAAACGAACACGTTATCGTTGATTGGTTCAACGTAATCTACCACAACCTTTTCAGCAAGCGCTTTGTTATCCCCTTCCAACAGCTCCGCTTCTTCAACGGCATCCGACAGGATGGGAACGATCTCGGAGTATGTAGAAAGCGGAACGAGCAATACGACCGTTACGATAACGACCTGCACAGCCGCCCAGATCAGAGCGCGCGGTGCGGCGGTAGGCGTTTCGGCATCCTTCTCCTTCATGGCGTTACCGCGGATCAGCACGA
>JAZQYE010000255.1:0-2161 GCA_045633385.1 Eubacteriales bacterium
AGGCTGAAAACAGTAGCCACATCTGTGGCAGTGGGGCAACTCCCGCAAGTGGCGGATAATTCGACGAGCCTATAGGCTCAGCGTGTGAAATGCCCCAAGGGGGCTTGTGCAAGCCACCAGCACGGCTGGTGGTCATGACTGTTATTAGATCACGCGAACGCGGCGAATGCCTTCCATGGAGGCGATGTGTGCCGCTGCGGCTTTGGAGGGGGTAGAAGATACGTCCAAAATGGTGTATGCGTTCTCTCCCTTGGATTTGTTGGTCATGTTCTCAATGTTCAGACCTTCCTCTGCAACAACAGCGGTGATCTTGGTGAGAATTGCGGGTACGTTTGCGTGGAGTACGCAAATACGTGCAACAGCAGAACGGGGCATTTCTACGTTGGGGTAGTTTACGCTGTTCTTGATGTTACCGTTTTTGAGGTAATCATCAAGCTCGCGAGCCGCCATAACTGCGCAGTTGTCCTCGGACTCCTCGGTAGAAGCGCCCAAGTGAGGAATTGCAACGATACCGGGAACGCCGATGACCTCCTCGGTGGGGAAGTCGGTCACGTAAGCGGAGATCTTACCGTCAGCAAGTGCTGCCTTGAGATCCTCTGCGTTGACCAGATCCGCACGGGAGAGGTTGATGATCTTTGCGCCGTTCTTCATTTTTGCAATGCTCTCGGTGCAGATCATGTTCTTGGTGTCCTTGGTTGCGGGAACGTGCAGGGTGATATAATCGGATTTTTCAAAAATCTCGTCATAGGTAGCCGCACGGTTGACGCGGTGATTCAGGTTCCATGCACCCTCAACGGAGAGGAAGGGGTCACAGCCGATGACGTTCATGCCGAGGTGGATCGCGGTGTTTGCGATCAAACCACCGATTGCGCCCAAGCCGATAACGCCAAGGGTTTTGCCCATCAGCTCGGTGCCTGCAAACTTAGACTTGCCCTTTTCGACCTGCTTTGCAACGTCCTCGGTCAAGCCCTTTGCCCAATCGATACCGCCAACGATATCGCGAGCGGCAAGCAGGAGTGCGCATACGGCAAGCTCCTTAACGCCGTTTGCGTTTGCACCGGGAGTGTTGAAAACAACGATACCGTCCTCGGAGCAACGCTCGATCGGAATATTGTTTACGCCGGCACCTGCACGTGCAATTGCCTTGAGCTCGGAGCCAAACTCCATCTCGTGCATAACGGCAGAGCGAACCATGATACCGTCCGGATTTTCTACGTTTTCGCCTACGTTGTAGGAAGCATCGAGCTGATTCAAGCCTACTGCGGCGATCTTATTTAACAGTTGGATATTCATAATTATATTCTCTTTTCTAAAAATTCATTAAGCCTTGGGGTTGTTGGCTGCAAATTCCTTCATAAAGGCAATCAGAGCCTCAACACCCTCGTAGGGCATAGCGTTGTAAATGGAAGCGCGCATACCGCCAACCGAGCGGTGACCCTTCAAATTCTTCAATCCTGCCTTGCCTGCCTCGCTTGCAAACTTCTTGTCAAGGTCAGCGTCGCCGGTTACAAAGGTAACGTTCATCATGGATCGGCTGTCCTTTTTAACGGGAGCAAAGTAGTAATCCTGAGAATCGAGGTAATCGTAAAGCAGATTTGCCTTCTTCTCGTTCATTTCCTTCATGACCTCAAGACCGCCCAAGCCGAGGATCCACTCGTAAACGAGCTTTGCAACGTAAATGGGGTAGCAGGGGGGAGTATTGTACATCGAGTCGTTTTCTGCCATGGTCTTCCACTCCAGCATGGTGGGCATGGTCTCCTCAGCGTACTCCAACAGATCCTCGCGTACGATAACGAGCGTCATACCTGCGGGAGCCATATTCTTTTGTGCGCCTGCATAGATCACGCCGAACTTGGATACGTCAACGGGCTCGGAAATGATGCAGGAGGACATATCGGCAACCAGCGGGATGTCACCGGTGTCCGGAATATAGCCGTACTTGGTGCCGTAAATGGTGTTGTTGAAGCAGATGTGCAGGTATGCCGCGTCGGGGCGGATCATATCGCGGGTGATGGTGGGAACGTGGTCGAAGTTATCGTCCTTGGTGGTAGCGATGCACTTGACGTCATAGCCCATCTTTTGTGCTTCCTTGTATGCCTTGCCCGAGAACTGACCGGAAACGGCATAGTCAGCCTTGCCGGTTCTCTTGATCAGGTTCATG
>JAZQYE010000256.1:0-9505 GCA_045633385.1 Eubacteriales bacterium
TGCCATTGCCTCGGTAAGAGCTTCGGCAATTCTGCCCTTGAGCTCTGCGGCTGCGGCACGTGTAAAGGTGACCACCAGCAAACGGGAGAGATCTGCAGGATCATTTTCGTCCGTTAAGCTGCGAATGATGCGCTCGGTCAATACGCTGGTCTTACCCGAGCCTGCCGCGGCAGAAACGAGCAAGGTCTTGCCGCGCAAATTCATTGCGGCTTCTTGTGATTTTGTCCAACTTCTTCCCACAACGTCATCTCCTTTCATTTATGATAAGCACGGTTGCAATCCGTGCGAACGGGGCAAAACGTGCAAGCATCCTCCGAGGGGGTCTTTTCCACCTCACCTGCCAAAATGCGCTCTGCCACCTCGGTTACGGCGGCTTGCATTGCCTCCTGCAGGTCACGTATCTCATCATGGCTTTGCTTGGTCAGTTTTTTGGTATAGCTTTGCTCAGCTTCACCGTCGGTTGCCGAAACGATCTCGGCTTCGTCCAGATAAAATCCACTGCGCTTGATCTCCGTAATGCCTTTTTCGGTAGAGGCAAACAGGTATTGCGCCCCTGCGGCGGTGGCATTCGGGTGCGCCCCCTGCACGGCAAACAGATACAGCACGAGCTGAATATCCATTCCCGAACGAATATCATCAGCTGAGAAGGTATGCTTCCCTGATTTGTAATCCACAACGCGGAAATAGAGCTTGTCCTCACTGCGGTAAAGATCTACGCGGTCTATCTTACCGTTCAACAGTACGGTGGTTCCGTTTGCCAGCATCAACTGAACGGGGGGGAGTGCGTGATCGCCCGATCTACCGCCGATGACCTGCTCAAAGTAGGTAGGCACAAAGAGGGAGGTGCGGATCTCGGTCAAGATCTCACCCAGCATATTCATGGCGAGCTTACGCAAGCGCGCAAAGGTGTGCAAAAGATGTGCATCCATGTCCTTGAGCGCAAAGGGGCAGATGCGAGAGACGTAATCGGAAATGATCTCGTCGGCAAGTGTCTCCGTGCGTTCGGGCGAAGGGAGCTCGAGCTTGCCTTGCTCGTTGAGCGAGGCGTTTAAAAAATGCTCGAATACGTAATGCAAAAACGTACCGTCATCGGCATAATTCGGTGCCGACTCCTTCTTTTCACGCAGTTGCAAACGGTAGGTGCTGTAATAGCGATAGGGACAAAGCACAAACGCCTGAATTTTGGATTGCGAGAGCCGCAACGTCTTGGGGACGGTAGAAAAAGGCGCGGTAACGACAGGCGCGGATATTTCTTCCAAGCTTTCGGGTGGTGCTTCTTCAAGCATGCTCAAATCGGGGCGTTCCGATTTTTGTTGCAGTAAAAACGCCACGCGATTGAACGCCAAGGAGGGCGTGCGAGCCGAGCCGTCGGTCTGCTTGGCGTGCGTTAAGAGGGAGAGGTACTCGGTCGGCTTTGTCATGGCACGGTAAACGTACAACAGCTCCTCGGAGGCGTGTAACCGCTCACGGGAATGAAGGATCACGCCGTATTGCTCCAAAGTCTCCTTGTCCGCTTCGCTCAAAATGCCGTCGTCCGTAACGGCACGCGGAAATTCGCCCTCGCAAAGTCCCAGCAAAAGAGATGCACGTACGTTTTCCACGCGCAACGTGTCGGCAGAGCCGACGATCACGCAGTCGTGCAGATTGGGGACTGAACCCAAGTCGGTATTGGAGAACACCAACGAAAGAGCGGTGATGAATTCATCGGTGGTGACCTCCTCATCGGGCATGAGCTTGCAAAGCGTGGTCAGCGTCTCTACCACAGCACGGTAGAGTCGTACGGTTTCGCCTGCCTCGCGCGTCTGTCCCATGGCAAGCTCCTCCTTGGCGTGACGGGAGAGGTGAGATGCGACCTCGGTTTGGCAAAGATAGTCGTAGAGCGCGTTGCAACGCTCCTTGATGCGTTTGCCGTTGCGCAGGGCGGCGGCAAGTGCTTGCAGAGGAGGGATCAGCTTTTGACGCACACGGTTTGCCGCCTCCAGAATGGCGTCACCGCGCGCGGAACGCTCGGTGGTCAAGCCATCGGGGTTCATGCTCCATACGGCATCGGTAAAGCGAGAGCCCGAAATATGCCAGGTCTCGCAGTATTCCTCAAACATCGAGGCATCGGAAAGCTCAATGCCGCACAAGCCCGTTTTCAAAAGCGTCAAAACGTCGATTTGTCGGTAATTGCGGCTCACGGCGCGCAAGGCGGAAAGAATCAGACGAAAGATAGGCTTGGAGGAAAGATCGGTACGCTCCGAAAAGAAGTAGGGAATGCCGTAACGCTCCAACGCCGCGTCCAAAATGCCGCGATAGCTCTCGGCATCGCGCATGATCACGGCAATGTCGCCGTAATGCATACCGTTTTGCACCAGTTCGCAGATCTGCAATGCGGCAAGCTCCGCCTCTTCGTAAACATTGGAGGCAACGCTCAGGCGCACGCAGGCGCTTGGCGGAAGATCTTCCGCTTCTTTTGCCGAAAAATCCCAAAGCTTTTCCTCCAGATAAGAGAGTGCGGCAGGCTTTTGCGCCGTTGGGAAAAAGGTATGCCGCTCGATGGGAGTATTGACGGTGGCGGCGAGCTTGCTCAAACGCTTGGCAGTTTCCACCACGCTTTCAAAATGTTGCAAAGGGGAGTGAAATCCGTTGGCACACAGCGATACCGTTACCTTGTCGGCTTGGCGCAAAATCTCGGTCAGCACCGCATATTCGGGCACGGTAAAGCTGGTAAAGGAGTCGATATAAACGCGACACCCCTCAAAATAGCGATGCTCGCAAAGCTTTTGTGACAGGCGCATCAGCTTGTCGGCAGGGTCGTTTTCAAAGCATTCTGTCAGCTTTGCGCGGTAGGTAGCATCGATCATGGCAAGCTCGTTCAGCTTTTTTTGCAACGGAGAATTTTCCTCCATTTGCAAAGCGGCGGCTTCAAATGCCGCGGCATCTACGCCGCAGTTGCGCATTTCGGTCACGGTTTGTAACATCAAATTGGTCAAGGTGGGGTCTGCACCCGCATTTTTTCCGTATTGCGGGAGCAGAGTGGAGAGCGTACGAAGCGTATTCCACATTAAAAGCGCACGTACGGGAGAACTGACTGACTCGGTCGTAATACCGCCGTATTCACGAAAAACATCGTCGGCAAGCCCCGAAAAATGCACCACCTCAAAATACAGCCCCGCATTTTTTGGGAGCAAAGCGGGCAGGTCGCGCTCGCTGATGTACGCTTGCTGTTCGGGAACGAGCAAAAAGCAACGAATACCGTTTTCAATATCCGAGCGGATCTCATCGATCAAATGCGCGGTCTTTCCACTGCCGGAAGCGCCGCAAATCAAGTTCAGCATCACGTATCTCCTTTCTCAAACAGCTTCAAATTCCGCAGGATCGTCTCTTTCCCACGCCACGAATAGGCACGCGCCGAAAATTCCTCGTCGCTCATTTCGTTCAAATCCGACGTGCGCAAAACGGCAATGGCAGAGTCCTCAAAAAAGGGAATGGGGGAATAAATACTGCCGCTTTGCAGGGCGCGCTTGTTGTAGGGGCACACTGCCTGACATACGTCACAGCCCCATACCGAGTTCAATTCCAAAATATCTTTCTCCTCGTCGGCTGTGAGCGTCCCCTTTTTTTGGGTGAGCGCCGAGAGGCAGTCGATGTTTTTGATGCGTGCAGGGCAAGCTTTTATGCAAGCGCCGCAATCCGTGCAGGTCTGTACCTCTTGTACCTTGCAGGAAATTTGCAGATCGGTAATGATCTCTCCCAAAAAGATATATGAGCCGTAATCCTCGGTTAATAAGAGCCCGTTTTTGCCAATGACACCAAGCCCCGATGCGGCGGCGGCGTGGATCTCGTCGATGGGCGAGTGATCGGCAAAGGCGGCAAATTTTGCCGCAGGAAAATGCGCTTGCAGCAAGGAAAGCAGCTCGTCGTACAGTCTTCGAAAAAACAGGTGATAGTCGCGTGAAACGGCATAAGCCGAAAGATTGCGCTCACGGGTGTTGCAGATATGTGTATAATAAGGAACCGCAAGCATAACGACCGTTCCGCTTGATATGCCAGCACGCTCCAAAAGGTACGGCTTTTTGATCTTACAATCCGCAAGCGGAATGTAAGAGTAGAGCTTGATATAATTTTTTTGTAAAAAAGTTGATAAAATTGTAAACATATCTTTTTCTTTCCGCGTTTTTATGATATAATATAAGTATCTGCTAACATTATATCAAAAGTTTTGCAAAAATACAAGGTGCGACAGAATTTTTCAAGCTTTTTTTCTGCCTTCATCAACTACTTTTCACATTTGAAAGCTATAATATCAGCAAAATCCAATCGGGTTTTCAAAAATAGTGGAGGTTTTGATAAACATGAACGATCAAAATTCACAATTTGAGAACGACTACTCCAATCAAGAGCACTCGTACAGCTACGTTTTTTCAAGTGGAGGTTCACCGCAACCCCAACATCACAAAAACGACAAAAAGAACGTTACCGCAATCGTAACGGTAGTGCTTTGCGTTTGCCTCTCCTTTGCTGCCGGATTTGGCGGCGCACTTTCGGCATTGACGGTGTTGAAAATGGAGGAGCAAAGCAGTACGGTAAACGGAACCAATCCGGGAGACAGCAACCTTTTGGTAGAGGATCCCGAGGCATCGCTCGATCGCGGTGAATCCGAGCCTTCTATCTACGGCTCCGCAGGTGAAGAGGTTTTCGCCGTTTCCGAAGTGGTGCGCAAGGTAGAGGATACCGTTGTCGTCATTGACGTTACGGTCAAGAGCTCCTCGTATTTTGGCGGCTCCACCGTATCACACGGTGCAGGTAGCGGCGTTATTATTTCCGAGGATGGATATATTCTGACGTGTAATCACGTTGTCGAAGGTGCGTCCTCCGTTAAGGTGACCTTAAAAAACAGCGATTCCTACGACGCCGTGCTGGTCGGTAGCGACGCGGCAAGCGACCTTGCCGTATTAAAGATCTCTCCCAAGGAGGCACTGACCTATGCCGAGCAGGGGTGGAGCTCCAATCTTGTGGCGGGCGAAAACGTAGTAGCCATCGGTAACCCCTTGGGCACGCTTGGCGGCACGGTAACTACGGGTATCATCAGCGCAACCGAGCGCAACATTTCCATGGAGGACGGCACGGTCATGACCTTGATCCAGACCGATACAGCCATCAACTCGGGCAACTCGGGCGGCGGCTTGTTCAATCTGGCAGGGGAATTGATCGGAATCGTCAATGCAAAATATTCTGCCAGCGGTGTAGAAGGGCTTGCGTTTGCCATTCCCATCGACTCCGCATACGTGGTTCAGGTCGATTTGATGAAGTATGGCTACGTGCGCGGCGTGGTAGATCACGGCTTGACCGTGTTGGATATCACCAACGAAAATCTCATGCAGTATCACTACTACTACGGCATCGATAAGATCGGTGTGTACGTCGTGGAGTCCAAATACAGTACTGAATTGCAAAACAGCGACCGCATCGTTTCGGTAAACGGAACGGAGGTTGGCACCGAGGCAGAATTAAAAGCTGTGATCTCCCAATGCAAGGTAGGGGATGAGATCACCATCGTTGCCGAGCGAGACGGCAAAACGTTTACCTGCCGTATGACCTTGCAGGAGTACGTTCCCGATCGGGTAAAGGATTATTTACAGTAAAGAACGAAGAAAGGACATAATTTGATGTATCATATTTTGGTTGTTGACGACGAGTCGAGAATTCGCTCCATCATTCGCAAATACGCCGAGTTTGAGGGACATACCGTCACCGAAGCGGCAGACGGCATGGAAGCGGTGCTTCTTTGCCGCAAAAACGAATACGATCTGATCATTATGGATATTATGATGCCCGAGCTGGACGGATTTTCCGCTTGCCGCGAGATCCGCAAGGTATCGCAAACGCCCATTATCATGCTGTCGGCGCGCGGCGAGGAATACGACCGTATCAACGGCTTTGAGGTCGGAATTGACGATTACGTCACCAAGCCTTTTTCTCCAAAGGAGCTGATGCTTCGCATCGACGCTATTATGAAGCGTGTGAAAGCGAACGGAGCTGTTGCAGGTGCAAACGTAAAGCCAAACGTTATCGTAGAATTGGATCACGGCGGCTTGAAGGCAGACGTTACCGCGCGCTTGGTATTTATCGACGGCGAGCGCATCGATATGTCCCCCAAAGAGTACGATCTCTTCTTTTATCTGCTTTCCAATCGCAACATTGCGCTCTCTCGCGAAAAGTTGCTTTCCGAGGTGTGGGGCTACGATTTCTTTGGAGATGCGCGCACCTTAGATACCCATATCAAGCTGTTGCGCAAGAGTCTTGGCAGATACAGCAACTATATCGTTACCCTGCGCGGCGTTGGCTATCGCTTTGAGGAAGTATGAGGGAGCCGATCTTTTCCAAGCAAACGGGTATCAGTATTCGATGGAAGCTTGCGGCATACCTTTCCGTATTCATTGCCATCGTGCTGATCGTAACCTGGGTGTTTCAGGTCTATCTGCTGAATAATTTTTATGAAATGATCAAACGGCGTGAGCTGTTGAACTCCTCCTCCACGCTTGCAGAGCACATCGAAAGCGAGGATATTTCCGTCCTTGCCTATACCTACGCGCTCAACTGTACCATGTCGGTTTCAATTTACCGTTTTGAGGAGGAGGTATTGATCCCCATCGTCAACGTAGATGCAACGGGGCAGAGCGGAATTAAAATTCCCGACCATCAGCTTGCCAGATATTATCGCAAGGCGGCAGAAAACAACGGCATCTATCTTGGTAAATTTACGTTTGGCGGATACGAGGTCGATCCTAACGTTTCGAATTCCGAGGATCGGAACGAGCCAAACAAGCAAAACGCCGACAAAGCAAACGTGCGATTGGTTCAGCTACAGCTTGTGCAGGGAGAGTCGGGGAGAAGCTATCTCATCGTGCTCAATGCAGGCCTGCAACCGCTTGCCGCAACCGTTCAGACGCTGCGCACGCAGTTCCTTTGGACACTCAGTATTCTGCTTTGCTGTGCAGGTGTTATGGTATTTTTGCTGTACCGACATATTTCCGCGCCTTTGATGCGCATGAACGATTCGGCAAAGCAATTGGCACTTGGGCGTTACGACGTAGAGTTTTCAGGTCTCGGTTACCGCGAAACGCGCGAGTTGGCAGATACCTTGAACTACGCATCACACGAGCTCTCTCGGCTTGACCGCTTACAAAAAGAGCTGATCGCCAATATTTCACACGATCTGCGCACGCCCTTGACCATGATCAAGGGGTACAGCGAGGTCATGCGCGACATTCCGGGAGAGAATACGGCAGAGAATATGCAGGTGGTGATCGACGAGACCACGCGACTCTCGGAGCTGGTCAACGATCTGTTGGATCTTTCCAAAATTCAATCGGGCTCTCGCAAGCTCGACCCAGAGCGCTTTGACCTTACCTTTGCCGTAGAGGAGATTATGAAGCGCTACGATACCTTTGTGCGACACAAGGGGTATCACATCACGTTTGAATCCGACCAAGGCGCTCAGGTGTATGGCGATCGCAGTATGATCCTGCAGGTGTTGTATAACCTGATCAATAACGCCATTAACTACACGGGCGAGGATCACACTGTTATCGTACAGCAAAGCGTGCGCGATATGCGCGTGCGTATCAGCGTTACCGATACGGGAGAGGGAATTGAAGAGGATCAAATGCCCTTGATATGGGATCGATATTACAAGGTGGATAAGGTGCACCGCCGTGCCATGATCGGTACGGGCTTGGGACTTTCCATCGTCAAGGAAATCTTAGAGCTGCATCAAGCGGCGTACGGTGTCGATAGCCGCATCGGGGTAGGTTCTACTTTCTGGTTTGAGCTTCCCATTTTGCCCGATAACGATCGCAATTCCGATTCTTATCATACGGAGGAATGACTTTTTGAACACGACGATTCTATCAAAGCTTCGCTGTCCCGTTTGCAAGGCAGGTATGCAAATGCAAGAGGATGGCAAGGTGTGCAGATGCCTCGGCGCGCGTACGCATTGCTACGACGTAGCAAAAAGCGGATATTTGAATCTGACCGCTCCAACCGATGGGGAGGGGGATTCCAAAGCGGCGGTGCAGGCACGTAAGCTGTTTTTGAACGCAGGGTACTACGAGCCGCTCAGCTCCGCAATCAACGAGCTCTTGCGTGAGCTTGGCGCACAAAACGTGCTGGATGCGGGCAGTGGCGAGGGCTACTATACCAACCGCATGGCGGTGGAGCGAGACGCGTTTGGCATCGACCTCTCCCGTGCAGGTGTGGATTCTGCCGCCAAATACGCCAAGCAAAACCAAACGCGCGCATTTTTTGCCGTGGCAAGCATTTTTTCCTTGCCCGCGCTTGACCAAAGCTTTGACGCCGTTACCAATATTTTTGCTCCCTGCTCGGAGTCCGAATTTTTACGAGTACTCAAATCGGACGGAAGCTTGATCCTTGTGGGCGCGGGGGAGCGCCATCTGTTTGGATTGAAGGAGATTCTGTACGAAAATCCTTATCTCAATCCCGGCAGGGCAGATCTCCCCGTGCAAATGAAACAGATCTCCCACCGCAAGCTTTCTTATCGCATCAAGGTCGAGGGACACGAGCAGATCGAAGCACTCTTTTCCATGACTCCTTATTATTGGCGCACGTCGGAGGCGGATCACGCAAAGCTTGGTGCCATAGACGTATTGGAGACAGAGGTCGATTTTGATATTTTTCTTTACAGAAAGGGATGACAGCTATGAAAATATCCGTTTGTATTCCCATGTATAATGAAAACCGCGTGATCGCGCAGAACGCGCAAACGCTTTCCGACTATATGCAGGTACATTTTGACGACTATGAGATCGTGTTTTGCAATGACGGAAGCAGCGATGGCTGTGACGAGACCGTTCGCGCCCTGCAGTTGCCCTGCGTAAAGGTGATCGGGTACGAAAAAAATCAAGGCAAGGGGCACGCCGTTCGTACAGCAATGCTGGCGGCAAGCGGCGATATTCGTATGTTTACCGATGCCGACCTTGCCTATGGCACCGACGTCGTAATGCAGGTCGCAAATGCGTTTGCCGAGCAGCCCGAGGCTGATCTTGTCATCGGTTCGCGCAACCTCAGCAAGGACGGCTACCAAGGCTATACCTTTTTGCGTAAGCTGATGAGCAAGGTCTACATCCGCGTGCTCTGCATTGCAGGTGGCTTCCGCTTGTCTGACTCCCAATGCGGATGCAAGGCATTTCGCGGCGAGGCGGCAGAGCGCATCTTTTCGCGTTGTGAGGTCAACGGCTTTGCCTTTGACTTTGAGGCGATCCTGTGGGCGGTCAAAATGAAAATGAACGTTGCCGAGATACCCGTACACGTCATCAACCACGGCACATCCAAGGTGCGCATTGTGCGCGACACCCTGCGTATGCTCCGCGACCTGCGCCAAATGAAAAAGCGCATTCGCAAAGCCCCCTTGAATTGACCGGCATACCCGCCGCTCAAAAGGGAACGCGCACCCCAATAATATAAACCACCGCCGAGAGTAACCCTTTGGTCGCTCTCGGCG
>JAZQYE010000257.1:0-2460 GCA_045633385.1 Eubacteriales bacterium
GCTGAAAACAGTAGCCACATCTGTGGCAGTGGGGCAACTCCCGCAAGTGGCGGATAATTCGACGAGCCTATAGGCTCAGCGTGTGAAATGCCCCAAGGGGGCTTGTGCAAGCCACCAGCACGGCTGGTGGTCATGACTTGTAAGTGAAAACACAAGATATGGGCCAAATTCAGGACATTGTGATCTGCTTTTTTTTGGAAAAAATGGTTGACAAGAAAAGGGAAACGTGCTACAATAGAATTGACCACAAGGTCAAAAATATAGAAAACGGAGGTAGATGTTATGAAAAAAGCAGTTGCGACGTTATTATTGATGGTAAGTGTGTTGCTCTTGTTTGGTTGTGCTAACAGTAAACAAACTACGCACGGTTACGTTTCGCAGGTGACAGAGGATGGTGTCTATGTCGGGGTAAACGGCTTTGAAGAGGACATCTACGTAAAATGCGAGAACGCGGATCAAATATCGGTGTTTGACACGATCGTGATCGAATACAAAGAAGAAGACCTGAAGGAAAGCAGCGGAACGTATCCCAGCGTTGCGGGCGGCGTGGGATTATATACATACGTTGTGGAGGCGATCAGCGTTCGCCAATCGGATCCTTCCAAAGGAGAACCTTTGTTCGGTTGATTTTGTTGCGTTTTGATTGAAAACAAAAGAGGCTGATTTATTTGCACTACTTTACAAATCCTGTTTAGGGAAAAGCAAGAACCGACACAAAGGGGCTGAGTCGAAAGACTCAGCCCCTTTGTATGACATCGCCAAGGATCGGTTTTACGAGCCTTGCTTTTTTTCTTTCAAATAATCGGCGTAAGCGGCATCGGCAATGCCTGCACGCTTGATCTTGCGAGAGGAGTTTTTGGGGAATTCCTCACTGCGGATCAAATACGTGTGTACGTGTTTGTAGGCGGGCACCTGACCGTTGACGGTAGAGATTGCACGTTGGAGCTCCAAACGCATCTTGCTTTCGTCGTAATCCTTGCCGTATGCTTCGGTCAGCTTTGCGGTGTCGGGATAAACGATTGCAACGACGTCGTAATCGTTCTTGCTCTCATTCAAATAGCCCACCACTACCGACTCCTTGATAAAGGGAGTGCTGTTGAGCAAAAGCTCAAGCTCCTCGGGGAAGATGCTGTTGCCCGCCGCGTTAACGATGACGTTCTTTTTGCGTCCCGTGACGTAGAGGAAGCCGTCCTCGTCCATATATCCAAGGTCGCCCGTGTAGAACCAACCGTCGCGAATGACCTTTGCGGTCAGATCGGGCATATTGAAGTAGCCCAGCATCACGTTCTTTCCCTTAAAGCGGATCTCACCCGTTCCATCGTCCTGCACGTCGCAAATATCCAACAGCGAGCTTGGCGTTGCCATGCCTGCCGAGGTATCTTTGTAGTGCAGATCGCGGTTGAGTGCCGCCAAGGGGGAGCATTCGGTCAAGCCGTAGCCTTGATACGCACAAATGCCAAGGTCGCGCAAGCCGCGCAACACGGCAGGGTCGGCGGCGGCACCTCCCGAAATGACCATGCGGAGTTTTCCGCCAAGGCTTTTGTGAATAGCGGAAAACGTCTTTCTTTTTGCCGCAAGCCGTGCCTTTTCATTGGGAATGGCGTTCGTTACGCTCACCAGCGTTTCCACACGCTTTTTGAACTGTTGCTTTTCCAGCATCGTCCAAATGCGGCGGTACACGGTCTCCATCAGGAGCGGAACGCAAAGCATGATTGTTGGAGAGGTCTCCTGCAAATTGCGTGCCACGTGCCGCAAGCCCTCCGAAAATGCGATGCTGCTGCCGCGGTACAAGGGACAGAGGAAGCCGCAGGTGCATTCATACACGTGGTGAAGCGGAAGAATGGACAAAAAGCAGTCGCTTTCGTCGATATAGATCATCTTGCACATTTCGGCAAGATTGAAGCAGACGTTACGGTGGGAGAGCATCACACCCTTGGGGCCGCCCGTCGTGCCGGACGTAAAAATGAGGATGCTCATGGCGCGTGGATCGATGGGGGCATCCAAATAGGTGCGGTCACCGTCGATGATGCGTTGATTGCCGAACGCGATCCATTCTCCCATTTCGGAAAAAGGAATGCGCATCACGCTTTGGGGAAGGGAGGAGAGCTTGGAAAGGCAGGCATCGGAGCAAACGATGGCGGCGGCATCACACGCGGTGGCAACGTTTGCAAGCTCTTGTGCGGTCAGCTCGCGGTCAACGGGAACGATCGTTCCAACACCGCATACGACCGCCATGTACGCCGTTGTCCACGCATAGGCATTCTCGCCCATCAGCAGGATGCGGTGACCCATCAAGCCACGCGCGCACAGTGCCGTTCCAAACGCCTCTACGTCGGCTCCGTATTGGCGGTAGCTGTAATCGCGATATGTGCCGTTCTCCTTTTGGCGAAAAAGTGTTTTGTCGGCGTAAAGATCTACGCTTTTTCGGTACATCTCTCTCAGATCGGAGATCTCCCGAAC
>JAZQYE010000258.1:0-3360 GCA_045633385.1 Eubacteriales bacterium
CCGATATTGCTGTCAAAAAGCTTCCTTTTAGGGGAAGCTTTTTGGAAGGGGCGTCGGGGAGCCTTTTTCTCGAAAAAGGTTCCCCCACAAAAAATATCAATCTATCAAATCAATCCTCGATAGCGGCTTTGCGCTTCATGATAGAGGAAAGGATGTCGAGGTCGAATTTAGGATTACGACCTTCGTAGGTAAAGAGGCCGTTTTGCTCCTGCTCGACGTCGGTCAGCTGGGTGTAGCAGAGACCGAGCATACGGGGGTTATCCAACAGCGCGTCGGTCAAGCCCTTGTAGCGCTCGTAGAACTCCTCGTAGCTGCGGGTTGCGGTACCGTAGCTCCAAGCCTTGGAGCGGTCGCCGTTGGCATCCTCCAGCTTGATACCGATGCCGCCGTACTCGGACATGAACACGGGCTCGCCGCGCCAGGTCTGGCGAACGCCGCCGTTGTTGACGCGGTCGTAGAGGAAGTTTTCGGTCACGAGCTTGTCGTAGTTCGCTTTGAAAACGGCAGGATCCTGCGTGTAATCGTGCACGTCGAAGATATCGGTCACAACGTGGTAGTTGCCGCTGGTGTCGATGCAGGGACGGGTGGGGTCAGCCAGCTTGGTCTGCTCGTACAAGAGGCGCAGGAAGTGATTATCCTGACGCTTGCGCTGCTCGCCAACGTCCCAGGTCTCGTTCAGCGGGCACCAGCCGATAATGGAGGGGTGGTTGTAATCGCGGCGGACAGATGCCAGCCAATCGGGCATATAATAAATGAGGTTGACGATGTCGGAGTGGTCGATGCCCCAGCTACCGTACTCGCCCCAAACCATGTAGCCCTCTTTGTCGCAGTGATAGAGAAAACGGGGCTCAAATACCTTTTGGTGCAGACGTGCGCCGTTAAAGCCTGCGGACATGGAGCACTGAATATCCTTAAGGAGTGCTTCCTCGGTGGGCGCCGTCCAGATGCCGTCGGGATAGAAGCCCTGGTCGAGAATGAGGCGCTGGAACACGCTCTTGCCGTTGAGGTAGAACTTGCCGTCCTTGAGCTCGACGCTACGCAGACCGAAATAGGTCTTGACGGTGTCCTTGCCAAAGGTCAGCTCTACGTCGTAGAGTCTGCCGTTGCCAAGCTCCCATACGTGCGTTTCGGAGAGCTTGATCTCAAGCTGTCCCGTAACGGAGAGGTTCTTTTTGGTCGCCTCGCCTACCTTTTTGCCCTCGTAGTAAACGGTGGCACCAAGGTCGCCCGCGCCGCACAGCTCGGCATCGATCATGACCGAAGCGTTTGCAAGATCGGGGGTCAGCTTGGCGTACTTAACGTAAGTCTCGGGCACGATCTCGTACCAAACCGTTTGCCAGATACCCGTGGTACGGGTATAGTAGCAACCAAAGGAATGATACTTCATGCTCTGCTTACCGCCGCCCTGACGGGGATCGCGCGTGTCGTCGTAGCAGGCAATGGTAACAAGGTTATCGCCCGCAGTCAGATACTTGGTAATATCGTACTCAAAGCCAACAAAGCCGCCGACGTGAGGGAGCCCGACAAGCGTTCCGTTGACCCATACCTTGGTCTCAAAATCTGCCGCGCCGATGTGGAAAATCACACGGTTGCCGGCAAGATCCGCCTCGGTAAAGCTGAGTGCCTTTTTGTACCATACGCAGTACATAAAGTCCTTTTCGTTGATGCCGGAAAGTTCGGATTCGGGACAGAACGGCAGCGTAATGGTTTTGGAAAGGGTCTCTGCCTTTTGCAGTCCTCTTTCCTCTCCGCTCTTGGATTGGTCGATTTCAAACATCCATTCGCCGTTCAGGTTCTTCCAATTTGCTCTTTCCCATTGCGGATTGGGATGCTCCGCACGCGGAATCAGGTTTTTCATCTCGCTCATGATCGTTTCTCCTTGTATTTTTTGATATTTTTGGATTGATTTGCAAAAAAGGTCTTGCATTATTCGATCAAATCTATTATAATATTTTTATCGGTGATTTTCAATATGAAATATTTTTAAAAAGGTGTGAGATATGCGCAGTATGAAGCAAACAGAGGAATATGCAAAATACCGAGAGGAGGAAAAGGTTTACGCCCTGGTCTCCAACGTCAAAACGCCCTTTCGGGCGGCTTTGGCAGGAATTACCTTTCCAAATCCCGATTACCATATCGACCGCGCCGTTCACCACGAGGTGACCGTGTTTGAATACGTGGAAAGCGGCGAGGGCGAGATCCTTTTGAACGGCGAGTGGAAAACGGTGCACGCAGGTGAGGTTTATATCCTGCGCAGCGGCGAGGAGCATCACTACCGCGCAAGCCGTACCGACCCCTTTCAAAAGCGGTGGATCAACTATCACGCCGACTACATTGACGCCATGATGGACGCTTACGGCGTAACGTCGGGGATCTACCACGCCCCCCACGCCAAAAAATACTTTGAAATGGCGTTGAACGCCGCAAAGCTGAGCGGTACGTACGCCGATAGCTGTCAGGCTTTGGCGGAGTGCGTGCACAAGATCGTTTACCTAGCCTCTCTTTCTGACGAGGAGCTTTCCAACTCGGACGCCTACGCCATTCGCGAGGAGCTGAACGCCGCGCTTTATCAAAAGCTCGATTTGAATCTGCTTTCCGAAAAGCTCCACATCTCCAAATCGAATATCATTCGCATTTTTAAAAAGCGATACGGCATCACGCCCTACGAGTATCTGCTCTCCTCCAAGATCGAAGCCGCCAAGGCGCTGCTCCTGAACACACAGCTCCCCATTAAGGAGATCGCAGACCGCCTTTGCATTGTGGACGAGCATTATTTTTCAACGCTTTTTTGCAATCGCGTTGGAATGCGCCCCTCGGAATTTCGCAAAAACGGCAGACCAAAATAATTGCCTCTGTTGGGAACTTTTTGGGAGTGAGTTTTTTTGTGGGGAAACTTCTTGAAAGAAGTTTCCCCACACCCCTTCAAGAACTTTTAACGCATTTACAGGTATGACTAAACGGGAGTGTTTTGCTCCCGTTCCTTTGTTTTGGGCAAAGATTTGTTTCTTTATATCACACGCCCCTCGGCGCGCTCCATTCGTCGCGCTTGGCTCCCGCGAGCGGCTAGGTAGCGAAGCGGCGCGAGCGGAATGAATGACAGCCCAGTGGGCTGTCAGAACGTGAGCGTGACCGAGCCGCAGCGAGACCCACCAAGACCCTGCTCGTTCAGAGAGTTGTTTGGCGTTTGATAGGTGCGACCGTCGGTCGTACTTTGTAAAATCAAAAATCCTTTCGAGGACGTGCGATGCACGCCCTTACGGGTTGGATGATGACAGACAGGGGGATAAATGTGCGAACAAACGGAAATGTGTGCGTGCACTTAAAATCGCGCCCCTTCCGAATGCCGCCTGCGGCATTCAT
>JAZQYE010000259.1:0-36771 GCA_045633385.1 Eubacteriales bacterium
GGCAATGGCTTGCTTGACTTCTGCATCGGTCATTTTGACCTCAAAGGGCACCACTACGTCAAAAATGAGGTTGGTGTGCGTTTTACCGCTGACAAATCGAAAATCGTGAATGCGTAAGCTTTCGTGTACCCGTTGTACCGCTTGTGCGACCTGTGTGCGCAGGGCGGTGACCAAAGCGTCGTCGGTGACGATGGGATCCATGTGAATGGTAGCTTCAATGCCGCAATCCTGTCGCAGCTCTTTTTCCAGAGTGTCGATCATATCGTGCGTTTCAAACACGTCTATCTTTCCGTCCACCTCAATATGCAACGAGGCAATGATGTGTCCGGGGCCGTAGTTGTGCACCACCATGTCGTGAATGCCAAGTGCCTCGGGGTATTTGGCAACGGTGTTGGTGATCATGTGCACGATCTCGTCGGAGGGGGCTTCTCCCAAAATGGAGTTTTTGGCATCGTTGAGAATGCGAATGCCTGCGATCAGAATGAGCACGGCAACGATCACGCCCATGTAGGCGTCGGGATTCCAGGAGAGCTCCTTGAAGAACATGGGGAGCACAGCGGCGATCAGAACTGCCGTGGTAGAGAGCACGTCGGAGAGACTGTCTGCTGCCGTTGCGCGCATGACCGAGGAATCGATGCGTTTGCCGATTTTGTGATTGAAGAGTGCGAGCCAAAGCTTGAACAGGATCGAACCGAGCAACACGTAAATGGCAATGGGCGAGCTTTCGGGACGGGTAGGGGAAAAGATCTGCTGTGCCGAGCTCTTGAACAGCTCGATACCCACCAAAAGCACCAAAAAAGAAACGATCATCGATGCAACGTATTCAATTCTCGCGTGCCCAAAGGGGTGCTCGCGGTCGGCGGGCTTGGAAGAGATGCGGAAGGAGATCAGCGAGATGATCTGCGTGCCGGCATCCGATAGGTTGTTAACGGCGTCACCTACAATGGAGATGGCACCAAAAAGAGATCCCACCAAAAATTTTGCGCCAAAAAGCAAAAGGTTGATCACAATGCCCGTCAGGCTCACCATCATGCCGTAGGCGGTACGTACGTGCGGATCGGTGACGTTTTTATGGTTTTTGATAAAGAGTTTGGATAAAAGCTCTGTCATAGCAAATCCTTTCTGTATATGTTATGGGTCGTTGGTCGTAAAGCTGTTGAGCCATACGCCGCGCTTGACCAATATTACGCCGAGTATCGTCTTAAAAATATCGGTGTTGTAGCAGATCAAATAGACCCATACAACCGCTAAGGGGGTCAGCTTGATCATGCAAAGTGAAAGGGGGATGGTCACACCCCAAACGTAAACGGAGTCGAACAAAAAGGTCAACAGCGTTTTACCGCCCGAGCGGAGCGTAAAATAGGAGGCGTTGAGCACGGCTTGCGTGGGAGCACCGATGGCAACGGTCAGGGTAAATGCGGTCGCAAGCGCGCGCACCTCGTCGGTTGTGTTGTAAAATGAGGGGAAGAAGGTCGCGCAAACGGCGATGAGTGCCCCTGCCACAATGCCGAGAAACGCCGAAAAGGCGATCATCTTTTCTGCCTCGTCCAACGCCTTTGCCTTGTCTCCCGTTCCCAATCGGTGTCCGATCAGAATGGAGATTGCCGTTCCCGTAGAGATGTAGAGCACCGAAAAGGTGTTGAGCACCGTTCCGGAAATATTCATAGCAGAAACGGTTGCAATGCCGCACAGCGAGTAGCATCGCAGGATCATTGCCTGACCTGCCGCCCACATCGTTTCGTTGATCAACAGCGGCATTCCCGTTACGGTAATGGAGCGTACCAGCTCGCGCGGAATGCGGAAGGAGCGGTAGATGCCCACGATAAAGGGGTATCTTTTGGGGTGCAGATGCGTCCAGAATATGACGAGTATGCACTCGGCAAAGCGCGAGATAACCGTTGCCAGCGCCGCACCGCGCACACCCATGGCGGGGATGCCGAGCTTGCCGAAGATCAAAATATAATTCAGGATCAAATTGATGCCCACACCGATCACGCCTGCCACCATGGGAGGCACGGTGTGCTTGGATTCGCGCAGGGAGCTTGCATAGATCTGCGTGACCGTATACGGCAAAAGTCCCACGAGCGAGATGGCAAGGTACTCCTTGGCGTAGTGCATGGTCAGCGCAAGGTCGCCCGTTTCGCCACCCTCGTGCAGGTACAGCGCGATCAGGGCCTCACCGCCCCACAAAAAGATGCCCAGCGAGACGGCAAGGAGCAGAATGGAGATGAGCGTTTTGTAGCGGTGCGTATGGCAAAAGCTTTCGCGGTCTCCGTTTCCAAAGAACTGCGCGCTGAACAGACCTGCACCCGAAAGTGCACCAAAGATGCAAAGATTAAATACGAACAGCAATTGGTTGACGATCGAAACGCCCGACATTTGCTCGGTGCCGATCTGTCCGACCATGACGTTATCCAACAGGCTGATAAAATTGGTAATTGCGTTTTGAATGATGATGGGAACGGAGACCGATAGCAGCGTTTTGTAAAACGCGCGGTCTCCGATGTAGCGATTCGGTTTTATCTGTATCACGTTATTATCCTTTAATATTATTTATCCCCAATATTTGCGATCCAGACTGCGAAGCTGAATGGCTTCGGCAATATGCGGTGCGCGAATGAGCTCCGAGGCGTCAAGGTCTGCAATGGTGCGAGCTACGCGCAAAATGCGGTCGTAGCCGCGTGCGCTCAGTCCCATACGATCGTAAGCCGCCTTCAGGAGCGCGGAGGCATCGGCATCCAGGTGGCAAAAGCGTTGTACGCCTGCCGCATCCAGCTGTGCATTGCAAAATACCGAGGTATCGTTACCCATACGGGTGGCGGCAAATTTACGCGCTGCCGTGACGCGTGCGCGAATGACCTCCGAGGTATCTGCGTGCTCGTTTGGTGTGGAGATCTCGTCGTAGGAAAGCGAGGGGAGCTCGATCTGAATATCCATACGGTCAAGCATCGGGCCGCTGATGCGCGAGATATAGCGCTTGACGTCCAAGGGCTTGCAGGTGCATTTATGAGAGGGATGACCGAAATATCCGCAACGGCAGGGGTTCATGGCACCCACCAGCATAAAGGAGCAGGGAAAGGTCACGCGCCCGTTTGCACGCGTAATGGTGACCTTGCGATCCTCCAGGGGTTGTCGCAGAGCATCTGTTACCTGCTTGGGGAACTCGGGGAGCTCATCTAAAAAGAGGACGCCGTTATCGGCAAGCGAGATCTCACCCGGGAGCGGATTGATACCGCCGCCCACAAGGCTGACGGGGCTCATGGTATGGTGCGGTGAGCGGAAGGGACGTACCGACAAAAGCGAAACACCGTCGGGGAGTACGCCTGCCACCGAGTGCACCTTGGTGGTCTCGATCGCCTCCGCAAAGGTCAAGGGAGGAAGAATAGAGGGCAACCGCTTTGCCAGCATGGATTTACCCGTGCCGGGAGGGCCGATGAGCAAAATATTGTGTCCGCCCGCGGCGGCGATCTCCATCGCTCTTTTTGCCATGGTTTGTCCGCGTACGTCGGCAAAATCCATATTGTAATGGTCTGCCGCTTCGGCAAACGCTTGGCGGTTGCATTGCACGGGAGTGAGCGGCTGTTCGCCGTTGAGGTGCATCACAAGGGCACGCACGTTGGGCACGGCGTAAACGGTGATGCCCTCTACTGCCGCCGCCTCCTCGGCGTTGGCAACGGGGGCGTAAAACTCGGTAAAGCCGTGGTCTCTTGCTGCAACGCACATGCAAAGAATGCCGCGCACACTGCGCAATTCTCCCGAAAGGGAGAGTTCACCCACAATGCATTTGCCGGTCAGATCGACGTCTCGGTGAATGATACCTCCGCTGTGAAAAATGGCGGTCAAAATAGCGGTGTCGAACGCAGAGCCTTCCTTTTTGCGGTCGGCAGGTGCGAGGTTGACCGTAATGCGCGCATAGGGAAAGCTATAGCCGCTGTTGTAGCAGGCGGTGCGTACGCGCTCCTTTGCCTCTTTTACGGCAAGGTCGGGGAGTCCGACCAGCTCAAAGCCGTCCAAATTGTTTTTTTGATTGCATTCTACCGTAACGGGGAAGCCGTCAATGCCGCAAAGCCCCGCGCTGTAGCTAAAGGATAACATTTTTGTCACCGCCCTTCTGCCGTAAAACGATCCGGTAATTTTTACGGAATAGAATAAATGGAATATAAGAATATTATACAACAATTCCGTCCTCTTGTCAATCAAAAGCCCTCTTTTTTTTCGTTTTTTCCTGTCGGGCGGTAAAAAAGAGGGGGGAAATCGAAAAATATTTACAAAGAATAAAAAAAATCTATTGACTTTTTCGAGTTTTTCTTGTATAATTACAATATATGTATTTCTTTGGGAGGATTATTATGAAAAAACTTCTCGCACTTTTGTTGGTTCTTGTAATGGCGCTCTCTATGTTTGCGTGCTCCAAAGAACAAAACGAAGAGACCAATGACGACGATCAATACCGTGACAACACCGTTATCAAGACCTCTGAGACCATTGGTAGCGATACGTTCTATTTTGAGCAAGAGGACAGCGAAACGGTTTTCATTACGAACTTTGCAAGCTCTGTTGACGCCGCACATGCAGTAAAGATTCCCGCATATCTGGACGGTAAGCGCGTTGTCGGTATTGCACAAGAGGCATTCTGCTACAAGTCCAGCGTGCTTTCCATCACCTTCCCCACCGAGAAGGAGTTGGTTGACGGTGCCGTTGCCGTAGGAGATGAGGATTTTGCATTTGCTAACTACACCTTTAAGATTGCAGATTACGCATTCAGAGATTGCGTATCTCTCAAGTCCTTGACCCTGCCCGCATACGTAACCGAAATCGGCGTTGGCGCATTTTACGGTTGCTCTTCTCTCGAAACGCTTGCGTTTGAAGAGGGCATTCAGATCGACGAGATCAAAATGGCATCCTTTATGGATTGCGTAAGCTTGACTGCTGTTGAGCTCCCCGCAACCGTTGTTACCGTTGGCGAGGCTGCATTCTACGGTTGCTCCGCATTGGCATCTGTTAAGGTCAACGAGGGTACTTCTATGATCCTCAAGCAGGCATTCCAGAACTGCACCGCACTTGCTACCGTTGAACTTCCTGCATCCTTGGTATCTGTGGGCACCTACGTTTTCCACGGTAGTGATGCACTCTACATTGGCGGCTTGACCTATGCAGGCACCTCTGAGGAGGTTCAAACCTACATTGATTCTCTCATGCTGGAGGAAGCTCCCCCTGCAGAGCCCGAAGAGCCTGAGGCTCCCGAGGCACCCGAAACTCCCGAGGCTTGATCATTTTTCAAAATCAGCAAATCGAGGACCGGCTCACAAGCGTGAACCGGTCCTGTTTGGTATTATACCTCAGTTATAAAAATCGTGCCTGCCAATGGTAAAGGCGTATGGGCGATTTTTGGAGATCCAATTGGTTGTGGCGGCGCGTGGATTCATAAAAAAGAGCACCGAGTCCGATAGCGTGTAACCCTCCAAGCAGATCTTTGCGGCAATGATCGAGGATTCCGTAGGCGTTTGATAGATCGTTCCGAACGAAACGGGAGAGAACTGCGTGCCGTGCTTACGGTCAAATATCACGCCGTAAATGGTATTGGGATAGGAGGAGTGTCTGACGCGGTTGAGCACCACGTTGCCCACTGCAATCTGTCCGCGAAACGGCTCGCCGCGCGATTCGGCAGAAATGATGCGTGAGAGCCAATAGACCTCGTCGCTGTTGTAGCTTGCCCAAGCAACGGCCGGCGTTCCCTGCGGTTGGCGAAGCTCCACAGCGCGGTGTTCGGCGTTCCAGGTCAGCTCCGAGCGGAAGGCGCGTGCAAGCGGACGGATGGGTACGTACAAGCTGCCGTTCCAATTTTGAATCTCTTCTACCGTGTAATAATAATGTCCATTGGCGTAGATGTAAAGCGCACCTTGGCGGATGATCAACGTCATACCGCTCTTGGTATAAACCGTTGCGGTGGAGGTACTGCCGTTCCACGAAAAGCTGCACTCGTCAAACAGCGTACAAAATTTGCGCAAGGGAACGTAAGTCACGTTATGCCAAATTACGCAGTCGCCGTGCAGGATCTCATAGCCGTCCAAATACACGGTGGTGGGGGTGCTGTTTTGGGGCTTGCCGTAGCCCTCGGCACCAACGCCCACGGTGAGCGTACCAAGCAACAGGAGCGCGGCACAAAACGCCGCGAGCCATCGTCGCAGGTACGGGTGGCGGAAATACTGTTTACTTGTGATCAGAAGAAATCACTCCTTTTTTTGAATTTACACAAGCACGTGACTTGTGCACGGTGTTATTATACAGGATAAAAAGGGAAAAATCAACCCACGGATTTTGGCAAGAGCGGCAGGTTTTAGAAGGCTTGTCATTGCTTGGAAAAAAGAGCGCACAAAAAAAGAATTTGTTGGAAATAAAAGAAAAAGAAGGAGAACGGAATGAATCGATATACGCACGTGATATGGGATTTTAACGGAACGATATATAACGATGTGGATGCGTGCATTGCGTGTGCAAACCATCTGCTTACCTCACACGGGCTGAAGCCGCTGGCATCAAAGGAGGAATACCGTCAAAAATTCGGCTTTCCCATTATCGAGTATTATACAAGGCTCGGCTTTGATTTTACAAAGCTTTCTTACGACGAGCTTGCCGTGGAATGGGTCGAGGATTATATGGCGCGCTCGGCATCGGCGCGCGTTTACGACGATATTCCCGCGGTGCTGGACGCGGTGCGTAAGAGGGGCTTGGAGCAATGGATCTTATCGGCAACCGAGAGCGACATGCTCAAGGGACAGCTTGAGAGCTTGGGGATCCTTTCGCGCTTTCACGGGGTGCTTGGAATGGATACCATTCACGCCTACAGCAAGGAGCAGATCGGCGTGGCGTGGCGATGCGCGCATCCCGAAGCCAAGGCATTGATGGTAGGAGATACCGACCACGACGCGCAGGTTGCTGCGGCAATGGGCATAGATTGTGTGTTGGTCGCCAAGGGGCACCAAAGCAAGGAACGCCTGCAACAATGCCCATGCCTGTTTGTCGCCGACTCGGCAGAGGAAATTTTGCAGTTGCTTTAAAAGCGAATATATTTAAAAAAGAGGACTGATTCACTCGAATCAGTCCTCTCTGCTTAAAAAGATTTTATTTGATCTGCAACAGAACCGTGCAAACGGCGTGGGGACGGCACTTGCCGTACACAACGCCATCGGTGACGGTGAGGTCGCAAACGGGGTTCTCGTTGATGTCGGTCAAGCGTGCCGCACGAATGGGAGACGCGGCTTCGATCGTCCAATCCGCATCGCTTTCGGCAGGTGCAAAGAAGCGTACGACGTATCCGTTGCCGTCCTCGGCGGTCTTGAGTGCCGTGATACGTACGTTATCGCTCACGCGCAGGAATTGGTGGCAGAGCGGCAGGGTTCCTTCCTGCTTTTGCATGGTCGCCGCGCAGAAGGGGCGCGTATGCAGGAACGCATCTGCCATACGGTAGAGAGATGCGTCGGTGGTAGGCTTGGGGCACACGCCAATGCCGATGCGCAAATGATGCACACCGTATTCGGGGTACGGGTCTGGATCGTTGGAGGCACGTATCAGGGCGAGTGCCAGCATATCCTCGGTAAAGCGGAAGCCGTACTTGGAGTCGGAGATCAGCATCAGGGATGCGCCTGTCTCGTCCTCACACAGCGGTACGGCAAAGGAGCTTGCGGGCACGTCGTAATTGCGCGGTGCGCGCTCGATCGTTCCAAAGGGCACGTCATAGCGGCAAAGGGATGCACGGTACGCAAACGGGAGGGCAAAATTGAGCTGGGGAATATCGTTTGCTTTGCCGATCTCGTGAAAATCCACCGTAACGTCGTATTGCAAAAAGCGACTGTTTTCGTCCAAGGAGAGCTCAACGCACAGCGCAGATCTCGTTGCAAACGCAAATCGGAAGCATACCGACTGCCGCACGCCTCCAAGGTCGATGCGCTCAATGGAGACGTTTTGCGTTTCGTGCAGATTTTCGATCTTCATATAGTCACCCACGCGCCAGGACGTCATGCCCTGCAGGGTGTTTTCGGTGATCAGGCGGAAGAATGCGGAGGGGCTATCGATTAGCTCCTTGCCCGTACACTTGTCGGTCAAACGCTCCAAAACGGCGGTTCTGATATTCAAAACGGCGCACAGGTGCTCATTTTCCAGTACGATGCTCTCACGCTTGGGGTCGCGTCTTTCGTGCTGAATGGGCATGAGCGGCAACGTGGGGGCGGCATCGGGTAAAAGATCCAGCGTGTAGGTCGCATATCCAAATGCGGGAATGCTGACGCGGAGCGCAAACGTTTTGTAATCGTGACCCCAATACATCGTACCGCCGTTTAACAGCTTGTGTGTGACGGTCACACCGTTGATATCGGTAAAGGAAGCCTTTGCCGTATCGTATTTCCAATCGTACACGGTGCATTCTGTCACGCCGTCAAAATCGTACTGCGTGGGGTTAAAGAAGTGCAATAAGCGCTTTTTACCGGAGCCGCGCTCAGCGCATGGCATTTGGTAGTGCGATTTGGCATCTACGCCAAATCCGACACCACCGCCCTCGGCAATAGAGAGGGGATCGGGTGAGAGCGGTGTTGCCGAGGTGTCGATCTTTGCGGCAATGCTCCGCATGGCAAGGTTTGCGTTGGTACCAACGTAAGCCATGGCATCCTGGAATTTTCCAAGCGCGTGCTCACGGGTATCGACCACGCCCGAGCCGGGGAGGATATCGTGGAACTGATTGAATAAAACGTGCTTCCAAGCTTTTTGGAAGGAGGCGGCAAAATCCTTTGCACCCGTCATAGTCGCCGTTGCAGAGAGCGCCTCGCTTTCATAAATGCGGGATTCGGCAATACGGTTGGCACGCTTGATTTTTGCCTGCGAGGTGTAACAGCCGTTGAAGACGAAGTTGATCTCACCCTCCACCACGGGCAGGAGGTCTCGGTATTGTTCAAAGTCCTTGAAGAACGCGCCAAAGGTGCTAAAGAGCACGGTAGGCATAATGGGCCAGGAGGCGATCTCCTGCAATCTCTCCACATCGCGGCGGGTTGGACCGCCGCCGTGGTCGCCCACACCAAAGACCTTTAAAAAGCAGGGGACGTTGTTGGATTTTGCGTGCAGGGGTGTATCCCATAGCATATCCCCCTCGATGTCGGCATTATACCAATGGGGCTCGCGATAGACCAAAAGCTCGCCGCCCGCTCTGCCGCGCCACACGTAGGCACTGGTCTCCAGATCGTCCTTGCCGCGGCAATGGTAGTAGTATTTTACGCCGCCTGCCGCGCAGATCTCGGGAACCGATACGTTGTGTCCAAAGGTGTCGGGCTCAAAATCGAGCTGCAGGGATTCTGCGGGGATCTGCAACAGCTTGCTCAAATAACGCTTGGTGTAAAGTATGTGCCGCGCAAGGGATTCACCGCCAGACATATTTTTATCTGCTTCGACCCATGTGGAGGCAGATACCTCCCAACGCCCCTCTTGGATGTAATGACGGATCTCGTCCAGCATTTCGGGGGCGTATTCTTCGATAATGGCGTAGGTAGAAGCCTGCGATTGCGCAAAGGTAAGGGTGGGGTATTCGCGCATCAGGTTGAGCACCGTACGGAAGGTATCAACGGTGACCGATACCGTTTCCTGAAATCCCCACATCCAGTTCATATCAATGTGCGCGTGGGCAATACAGTGAATGCGGTATTCCTTTGCCGCAGCTTGCAGGGGCATCAAAAGCCCCTCTGCACGCAGAGCCGCCGCTTTGGTGATCACACCGCCGTCGGCATCGATCGCCTCACGCAGGGCTTGTATTGCGGCGCAAACGGCATCGTCGTATTTGCCGTCCTGCGCCGTGGAAAGGGCCTCGGCAAAATGCAGCTCGCTGACGATGCGCGTGGCAAAGGGAGATGCGTTCAAAAACGATTTTAAAAACGTAAGCTCGTGATACGGGATCATAGAAAAAATCCTCCGACTTTCGTATATTTTGATTTGGCGTCAGGCTCTTTCGTTACAGCCGAACACCGGCATTTTTTTGCGGACCTCTTGCTTGGTGGATTCTACCTTGAGGTCGCGAATATCAAGATAGGGGAGATTGCGGCTCAAGCCGTTCTGTATGGCAATGTTAACCCCAATGTTGGGGTTGTTTTTGATATTGTCCACGTTTTCATCTTCCAATTGCTCTTACCTATAATTATACACCGCAAAAAGGAAAAAATCAACCTGTTTTTTGTTGATACCGAGCGGAGAAAGCAAAAAATATTATCTACTATTCGTAGAGTTGTATCCTTTCACACGGGAGCACAGGACTGCATACAATGAGAATGAACGCATTGAAATGCAGAAAAGGAGATGATGAGATGCAGATCGATCAAAGAATGTTGAACCGCTTACTTGCGATGAATGATGCACAGCTCTCGGAGGTGATCAAGACCGTTGCCGCCGAATCGGGTATCGACGCCGCACAGCTTGGTATCAATCCAAACAATATTGCAAGCATACGGCAGGCACTCGGCTCTGCCACGCAAGCGGATCTTGCACAGTTTAACGCCTTGTATGAGAGCTACCGCAATCAAAAAAAGCGCTGATGCGCGCTTTTAAAAAGGAGAAACGATATGGACGATAGGCAAGCTCCAATGCAAAATCCGACGGGGAGCGGCATAGAGGGGACACTTGGAGCGATTTTGAGTGATCCGGCTCTGATGGAGCGCATCTCCGGCGTGATCAAGGGGGAGGCAACGCCGAATGAAGCAGACGGTGCAGGCGGAGAGAACCGTGTCGGAGCACCCGTGGCAGGTGCCGACGGTATCTCTTCGGTGCTCTCCGACCCTGCCATGATGCAAAAGCTACCGCAGGTCATGGCAATGCTGGCACCGTTGATGAACGGCTCAAAGACCGCACAGGGGAGCGAGCGTGCAGAGGGGAGCGGAACGGGCAACGTGCGTGATAAAAAATGCCAGCGTGACGATCTTTTATTAGCGCTCAAGCCCTTTTTGTCTCCCGCAAGATGTGAGGCGATCGATATGCTGCTCCGCATTTCACGTCTTGGCAACGCCCTGCAAAATTTCAAGTAAGGAGGAGTGCTATGTATTCCCGTTATCATGACCGTGCGGATGGCGGCGCGATCCGCATTCCCGCGCATTACAGCGGCTGTGCTTTTTCGGATACGCGAACCGACGTGTTGCCAACCCGTTTCTTGGAGGTCGCAAAGCCCTCTCCCGCGCATTCTGACGGGCAGGAGATCAAAACGGAGGCATCAAGGCTTGCACGGGTGTCAAAAGAACCGAGCGAAAACAGCCCTCTTTGCAATAGCGTGGATGGTGGCGACGCGTGCGCACATAACCCGACGCAAACGTCGGAGCAGGAGGACTCTCCCGTTTTTGCACTTCTCAATCCCGTTCGACAGTTGCTTGCAAGCCTGAAGGGCGGGGGACAGGAGAGCGACCGCATTTTGCTCATCGGCTTGATCCTTTTGCTATCGCAGGGAGAAAAAGACAGCGATATTCTGCTCTGGCTGGTTCTTTTGTTGCTTTGCGGATAGTCTTTTTTATGTTTTCTTGCAAAAACTCTTGCTTTTTTGACAAAACTATGGTATCATACTCATAGAACGTAAAAACAAGGATGAGTATGAGATGAAGAAGGTTTCGCGAAAGCTGATTTTGTTGCGCGTGATCCTCGCAATTCTGATCCTTTGCAACATGGTTGCGATCTATTTCTTCTCGGCACAAAACGGCGCGGAGTCCGATCAAACGAGTCAAAAGGTCACCATCACGGTTGCAGGGGTCGTGATAAAGGATTTTGAAAATAAGACACCCGTAGAGCAAGAAAGCATCGTCAACGAGCTTCACCCACCCCTGCGTAAGATCGCACACATGCTGGAGTTTGGCTCGCTTGGCGGCTTGATCCTTTTGTTGCTGTTGACGTGGAAGGGAAATTTGCTTGTCAAATGGGGCATTTCTCTTGGCGTGACCCTGGTGTATGCGGCTTTGGACGAGTGGCATCAATGCTTTTCCGAGGATCGCGGTGCGCAGGTAAAGGACGTGTTGATCGATCTTGCGGGTGCGGTGTTCGTTTGCTCCGTTTTGCTGTTGTTGGCGTATTTGGTGCGTCGCGACCAAGCGCACACGCGCATCACACGCTACGCGCTTTACCGTGAGGATGCGTCAATCGACCTCAAAATTGCGGTGGTCGCCGACCTGCACGGTGCACCGTACGAGGCGCATTTAAATGCCCTGCGCCAAGAAAAGCCGGATATCATTCTGATTCCGGGGGATCTGATGGAGGATACCGAGCTTGCGGACGAGCAGGCAACGGGTTACGCATTTTTGCGCGCCTGCGCCGCGCTTGCCCCCACCTATTATTCGCTTGGCAACCATGAGATTGCGTGCTACCACAAGGGCAACCCGTGGCGACACCCCGTTCCGATCTTTCCGAGTGACGAGATACGCGCACGCATTGCTCAAACTGGCGTAACTCTGTTGGATAACGACAGCGTTGCGTTTGGAAAACTGTGCATTTGCGGTTTGACCTCGGGCATCAACGGACACGCGAACCATCCAAGCCCCGAGGCGGTCGAACGCTTTGCAAGGGCAGATGGTTTTCGCATTCTGCTTTGCCACCACCCCGAATATTACGTTCCCCATATTCGCAAAACGGGCATTGAGCTGACGGTTTGCGGACACGCGCACGGGGGACATTGGCGCTTTTTCGGCAGGGGTGTTTATTCCCCCGGGCAAGGACTGTTCCCCAAGTACACCTCAGGCGTGATCGACGGCAGATGCGTGATCAGCCGCGGCATTGGCAATCATACGTGGATCCCGCGTATTTGCAACCCCACCGAGCTGGTGATCGTTGAATGCGGCAAGCGTACAGAGGCGATCGATCAGCCCCGTAAATATCGAAATGATGAGATTTTTGAAATGGAAAAGGAGGCCCAAAACAATGGCTGTGATTCAAATTACGTCAAAGAATTTTGAAGAAGTCGTGCTCCGCTCCGAAAAGCCCGTACTGTTGGACTTTTGGGCGGCTTGGTGCGGCCCGTGCCGTATGCTCTCGCCCGTAGTGGACGAAATTGCAGAGGAGCGCACGGATATTTTGGTAGGAAAGATCAACGTAGATGAGGAAGAGGAGCTTGCCGCTCGTTTTTCCATCATGAGCATTCCCACGCTGATCGTATTCAAAAACGGTGAACCCGTTCGCCAGACCATGGGCGTACAGCCCAAGGCGGCGATCCTCTCTTTGCTGGACTAAAGTCAAAAAAAGAAGGGAAGCCGAACGACTTCCCTTAACTTGATGTATTTTATGCCTCTTCGCTGAATACCACGGTCAGATCGGGGTGGAGCTGAAGGATGGATGCGGGGATCTCGGGCGTGATCGGTCCGTAGAACGCGCGCTCCACAATATCTTTTTTGGCTTTTCCGCTTGCGATCAAAACGATCTTTTTTGCCTGCATGATCGATACCATACCCATGGTGATCGCTTGGCGCGGCACGTCGCTCTCTTTTTCAAAGAAGCGTGCGTTGGCGCGAATGGTGGATTCGTGCAGATCGACCACGTGCGTGTTCTTTACAAAAATATCGGCAGGCTCGTTAAAGCCGATGTGACCGTCAAGACCAATGCCGAGCAGCTGCAGGTCAATACCGCCCAAACGCTCGATGCGCTCGTCGTATTCCACGCACTCGCGTTCCATGTCGGCGGCACAGCCGTTGGGGACGTAGGTGTTCTCGCGGCGAATGTTGATGTGGTCAAAGAAATTGGTTTGCATAAAGTAGCGGTAGCTTTGCGGATCGGTCTCTTCAAGTCCGACGTATTCGTCGAGATTGATAGAGGTAACGCCCGAAAAATCGATGTCTCCCTTGTTGTACCAATCGATCAATTGACGGTAAATTCCGACGGGAGAGGAGCCGGTTGCAAGACCGAGCACGCTTTTGGGGTTCATGATCACTTGTGCTGAAATGATGTTTGCTGCTTGACGGCTCAGCTTGTCGTACGTTTGAACGGTGATGAATTTCATAGAATTTTGTTCCTTTCTCTCAATAGCGGTGTTATCCTTTTTCTCGCTGACGCGGAAGCTACCCGGAGGGGAACCCATCACGCGGCGAAATACGGTGCTGAAATAGTTTTGGTCAAAGTAACCGAGCGTTGCGGCAACCTCGCCAACTCGCTTGCCGGATGCAAGCTGCTCGGCGGCGCGGCGCATTTTCATCTCGGTAAAATAGCGGGAGACGCCCATGCCGGCGTATCGGGTAAAGATCTTTTTGAGTGCCGACAGACTCAGGTTGCAAAGCTCTGCGATCTGTTGCGCGCTGAGCTGCTCGTGAATGTGCTCGTGCAAGACGTTGACGATCTCCGCATAGCGGATCGCCGAGGGAAGCGTAGGGTGCGCGGTGGTTACGTTGCTGTCGTTTTTGGTCATCAAAAGCAACCACAGCTCCAAGCGAATGCGCGTCTCGTTCAAAAGTGCGCGGTCGTTGGTCTTGAGTCCCTGCGCCGCGTTGGCGCAAATGCTGCACAGCTCTGCCTGCTCCTCATCGGAAAGCTGCAGAACGCGCGAGGCAAAGGATGGAACTGCGGCGGCAAAAAACGAAAGGTTGTACACGTGCGGCATGGTGCCAAACTCCGACCAGATGCGATGAAATTCGTTGGGGGAGTGCAACAGCATTTGCCCTGCCGAAAGGGTATAGATCTCTTCCTCAGCGGTAATTCCAACCGTTCCGTCCGATACGAACACAAGCTCGTAAAAGGGGTGACGCTCGCCCTCGTAGTTGTGGTTTTGATCAAACAGACGGTCTAACGAGCGGTGAAACGCCAACACGTCCGGACAGCGGGCAATGCCGCAATCGGTCAGAGGACTGAGTTGATTGTTTTGAATTTCTCTGGCTGTTTTCAAAGGTTTTGTGTCCATTCCCGTATATCTATTTGGATTCGGATATACTATAATATAATCATAACACAAGAAAAAAGGAAAGTCAAGAGGTTTCTCTTTATTTAAAGATTTTTTTGAAAAAATTAAGACAGAAAGGTAAATCAAAAAGCAATGGAACAATTGGTACATATCTTAGAGCAATTCGGCGTAAAGGCAGACGCTCTGCCTCACGGAAACGGACACATCAACAGCACTTTTTTGGTTGACAGTAAGCCGCGCGTTATTTTACAGCGCATCAACACCTCCGTATTCCGTCGCCCCGAAGAGGTTATGGAGAACATTATGGCAGTTACCTCTTATCTGCGTGAGAAGATCGAGGCGGCAGGCGGTAACCCCAACAAGGAGACGCTGACCTTTTTGCGCACTAAGGACGGCTTGCCCTACTACAAGACCGAGGACGGCTCCTACTTTAGAGCCTATTACTTTGTAGAGGATACCCTTTCCTTGGAGCAGGCAGAGACTCCTGCCGACTTTGCAGAGGCGGCACACGGCTTTGGCAGATTCCAACGTATGCTTGCCGATTTTCCCGCAGACCGCTTGTACGAGACCATTGAAAAATTCCACGATACCGCCAACCGCTTTGCACAGCTTGAGGAGGCGATCGCCAAGGATGCGGCAGGCAGAGCGGAATCGGTTGCCGATGAGATCGCGTTTGCACGCAAGTACGCAAAGTACGCAACCGCCATTACCGATGCCATTGCAGAGGGGACGGTTCCGCTTCGCGTCACGCACAACGATACCAAGCTCAACAACGTTCTGCTGGATGCACAAACGCGCAAGGGCATTTGCGTCATCGATCTGGATACCGTTATGCCCGGCTCGATGCTGTACGATTACGGCGACGCATTGCGCTTTGGTGCTTCCACGGGTGCCGAGGATGAGACCGATCTGGACAAGATCCATTTCGATCTGGAAAAATTCGAAGCCTTTACCGCCGCGTTCCTGGAGGAGCTTGGCGACAGCGTAACGCCCAAGGAAAGAGAGCTGATGCCTCTTTCGGCGCTTATCATCACGTTGGAGATCGGTATCCGCTTTTTGGCAGATCACCTTAACGGTGACGTTTACTTCTCCATTCACCGCGAAAACCACAACCTTGACCGTTGCCGCACGCAGTTCAAGCTGGTGTACGAGATCGAGCAGTATCTCTCCAAAATGGCAGAGATCGTTGCACGTTATTGATCGAAAAAAGATCCCTGCCGACAGCCCGTTGGCAGGGATTGATCTATTGACGGCGCGATGCCACAAGGTGTAAGGGCTTGGTGATACGCAGTTACGGTCGGCACTCTCCCCAATATGCTTCCGTGTTCCAATCGGCAACAAAGCACAGCTCTTTTTGCGTAGCAGGGTGCACAAAGGTGAGTCGATGGGAGAAGAGTGCAATGGGACAGCGGTCTCCGCGCGCGCCGTATTTGCCGTCGCCAAGGAGTGCAAGTCCACGGGATGCAAACTGTACGCGTATCTGATGCGTGCGCCCCGTATGGAGTCTGACGCGTACCAGCGACACCGTTCCGAACGTATCCGTTTGCGCGGTGTGCTCGGTCTGGTAATCGAGCAATGCTTCCTTGACACCTGCGCGTGTGCGCTCGACCACAAAGGTTTTGTTGCGCGTGCGGTCGTGGAAGAGCAGGTCACGCATCTCTCCCGTAAGCGGCGAGGGTGTGCCGTGTACTAAGGCGAGGTATTCCTTTTGCAGGCGATGCTGTTGTACCGCCGCCGAGAGCTTTGCCGCCGTCGCAGGTGTTTTTGCATACACCATAACGCCGCCCACGCCGCGGTCCAAGCGGTGCACCGTGCCAATATAACCGCCCGTATGCGCGGCAAGAAGATCGGCAAAGCCCTTTTGGTCGGGCGTTTGCTCTGAGACAAGCTCGGGCGGTTTGATTGCAACGACGAGGTGTGCATCCTCATAAAGAAGGTTCAGATCCATAAAAACAATTCCTTTTACCGATATTTTGAATGATAGAAAAGAGATGATGGCAATGCCAAAAAATGCCGAAAATGAAGCACGTATGTGCAAAAACGAGCCGTTTTACGATCTTGAGTCACGTTTTTCGAGCCTGCGCGTTCGCGTTTTTGATGAAATTGATTCTACCAATGCCGAAGCTAAGCGCATGGTTGCCGACGGTTTTGCGGGAGAGCGAGCCCTTTTGGTTGCCTACGCGCAAAGTGCAGGGCGTGGCAGAATGGGGCGCAGCTTTTATTCCCCTGCCGATACGGGCGCGTATTTCAGCGTGCTGTGCCGCGTGCGGACCGAGCTGTGCGAGGCTGTTACCGTGACCTCCGCGGCGGCGGTTGCCGTGATGCGTGCCGTGCGCCGTTTGACGGGCTTGCAGGCAGAGATCAAGTGGGTGAACGACCTGTATCTGCATGAAAAAAAGATCTGCGGTATTTTGACCGAGAGCACGGGAGTGGGGGATGAGAGATTCCAGATCGTAGGTATCGGAATCAATCTTCACACCGATCAATTTCCACCCGAATTGCAAAGCATTGCGGGCTCGATCGGTTGTGCGGAGCTGGCACGCGATGCGCTGATCTGTGCCGTTTACGAGGAGCTGGAGCCTTATCTCAACGATCCCTTTGACCGGTCTTGGCTGAACGATTACCGCGTCTATTCCTGCGTGCTCGGTCGCCCCGTTCAATGGCTTTGCGACGGTGTTCAAGCCTGCGGCTTTGCCGAGGCGATCGACGATTCGGGAGCACTGTTGGTGCGTGACGAAACGGGGAAAACGGTCAGATTGTTCAGCGGAGAGATCTCTGTTCGAACCTCTTTTCGCAAAGTTTAGGCTTCTTCAAAATCAATAATAAGAATTATTCTAAATTTAAATAATTCTATGTAAAGCGGCGTGGGAAGTCGAAAAAATCGGCTTTTTGCGCCGTTTTGTACAATATTATAGCACGAAAATGAAAAAAGTGTGAGACGTTCACAGAAAGTTAACATCAAAATGCGTGTGGGTTCTTGCTTTTTTGTCGAAAAAAGGATAGAATATTAGTGCTGTATAATTCTCTATAAAACAGGAGTGTTTGATAAAATGAATTTGATAAGAGAAAAGCGTCTCCTTGGAAACCACAGACCCGAGGAAGAGATGCACATGATCAATATATATCCTGAGTTGGAAAAGCAAACGATCCTTGGCTTTGGCGGTGCGTTCACCGAGGCGGCGGCATACAACTATGCGCAAATGTCTCCCGAGGCTAAAAAGGAGGTTTTGACCAAATATTTCGACCCCCAAACAGGTGCGGGCTACACGGTGGGGCGCGTACATATCGGTTCCTGCGATTTTGCGCTCGACCTTTACAGCGAGGCTTACTGCGAGGATCTTTCCGACTTTAACATCGAGCAGGATAAAAAATACGTCATTCCCATGCTCAAGGATGCGTTGGAGCTGGTTGGCGACCGCTTGTTTCTGTTTGCTTCTCCTTGGAGTCCTCCCGCATTCATGAAGGATAACGGCTCCCTCATCGGTGGCGGCTCGCTGAAAAAGGAGTATTACGCAACCTATGCCGATTACTTTGTCAAGTTCATTCAGGCGTACGCCGCAGAGGGAATCAAGATCCACGCCGTAACGGTGCAAAACGAGGCACACGCCCTGCAAACGTGGGAGAGTTGTCTTTACACCGCAGAGCAAGAGGCAGATTTTGCCGCTCACTATCTGCGCCCCGCACTTGACCAAAACGGACTTTCCAACGTCAAGATCATCATTTGGGATCACAACCGCGAGCGCGTGGTTGACCGTGCAATGGAGAGCTTTGCTTCTGCCGAGGCGAGAGATGCCGTTTGGGGTATGGGCTTCCACTGGTATTCGGGTGCTCACTACAATGCCTTGGATATTGCACGCAGCATATATCCCGAAAAGATCTTTTTGGAAACCGAGCTTTGCCATGAGAGCTCCGAGAGCTTTAACGACGATCGTCGCAACACCGATTACGCCAAGGAATATCTTTCTTGCCTGCGTCACGGTGCTTCCGGTATTTGCGATTGGAACCTCATTCTGGATGCGGTAGAGGGAGGTCCCTACCATTGCCGTACCACGGGTGGCTGTGCGGCGGCACTCTACTATGACGAAAAGACCAAGGGTGTGATCACCGACGGCATTTACGGCGTGATCAAGACCGTTGCCTGCGAGATCGAAAGAGGAGACGTAGTGGTTACCACGACCTCTGCAACGCCTGCTTTGTGTGAGGCAGCTGTTAAAAAGCAGGACGGACGCGTGATCCTCTTCGTGCTCAATCTTTCTAACGAGGAGCAGGAGGTCAACGTGCGTATGAACGGCGCTGTGACGGCGTTTACGTTGCCTGCCAATACGCTCTCCGCAAACGAGTTCACAGCAAATTAAGGTCGCTTTTTGCGATCGGTCATAGGGGATAATACCCCTAAAAAACAACACGTATTGCGTTTTGCACGCTGTAATCCTTTTAAACAGGGGTGTTTTGCAAAATGCAACAAAACAAAAATACCAAAACGATAAAGGACTGTTACATGTTAGAATTTAAGCACGTATCTTACGAAACCCCCGACCACAAGGAGATCATTCGTGACGTCAGCCTCAAGATCGACGACCGCTTTGTTGCGATCACGGGACCGAACGGAAGCGGAAAATCGACCATGGCAAAGCTCGTTGCCGGAATTTATATGCCCACCGCAGGGCAGATCCTTCTGGACGGCGAGGATATTACTTCGCTTTCTATTACCGAGAGAGCAAAACGCGGCATCAGCTTCGCTTTTCAACAGCCGGTGCGCTTTAAGGGCATTACGGTCAAGGAGCTGATCTCCATTGCGTCCGGCAAAAATATCTCGGTTACCGAGGCTTGCGCATATCTTTCCGAGGTGGGACTTTGCGCAAAGGACTATATCAACCGAGAGGTTGACGGCTCGCTCTCCGGCGGAGAGCTCAAGCGCATCGAGATTGCAATGATCAATGCGCGCGGCACAAAGCTTTCGGTCTTTGACGAGCCCGAAGCGGGAATTGATTTGTGGAGCTTTAACAATCTGATTCGCGTTTTTCGCGATATGTACGAAAGAACCAAGGGCACGATCCTGATCATTTCGCATCAGGAGCGTATTTTGGACATTGCGGATAAGATCATCGTAATTGCCGACGGCAAGGTTGCCGCTTACGGTGCCAAGAACGAGATCTTGCCCGAGCTGCTCGGTGCGCAGGTCGGCTGTCGCTTTTTTGAGGAGGTGCGCAAATAATGGATGCAATTCAAAAAAGCTTATTGGAGCAGGTGGCGGATATTCACGACGTGCCGCAGGGTGCGTATTCCTTGCGCATTAACGGCAACCTGTACGGCAAAAACGACTCCGAAAACATTTCTATCGTGCAAAAGCAGGATAAGCCCGGTATTGACATTTACGTCAAGGCGGGTACCAAAAACGAGAGCTTGCACATTCCCGTTCTGCTTTCTCAAACGGGACTGAAGGAGCTTGTTTATAACGACTTCCATATTGGGGCAGATTGCGATATTACCATTGTGGCAGGCTGTGGTATTCACAACAGCGGCAGCCTTGAAAGTGAGCACAGCGGCATTCACGCCTTCTATCTCGACGAGGGCGCAAAGGTCAAATATATCGAAAAGCACTACGGCGACGGAGAGGGAACCGGCAAAAACGTCATGAACCCCACGACCGTTGCGGTGCTTGGCAAAAACAGCTACATGGAAATGGAAACTGCGCAGATCAAGGGCGTGGATTCCACCAAGCGCGATACGAAGGCGGTGCTGGAGGACGGCGCTACGCTGATCGTTCGTGAAAAGATCATGACGCACGGCACGCAGTTTGCCGAGACCAACTTTACCGTTGACCTCAACGGCGAGGATTGCGGAACGCACGTGATCTCCCGTTCGGTAGCAAAGGATCAGAGCCGTCAGAGCTTTTTGTCTCACGTCAACGGTAACAACCGTTGCTCGGGACACACCGAGTGTGATGCCATTATCATGGATGACGCTCAGGTTACGGCGCTTCCGCAAATCGAAGCAAACCACGTAGATGCATCGCTGATCCACGAGGCGGCGATCGGAAAGATCGCCGGTGAACAGCTGATCAAGCTGATGACGTTGGGATTGACCGAGCAGGAGGCCGAGGAGCATATCGTAAACGGATTCCTCAAATAAAAAGCAAATATGAGGCTGAATGCCTCTCCCCAAAGCAGGAGAGACGAATGCAAAGTGCATTTGTCTCTCCTTTCCTTCTTGCTACTTCTCAAATTGTGTCTTCAAAATGAGAAAACGAGCGTTTTGCGGTTTAAAAAATGCTCGAAAATGGCTTTGCGGCACAAAATGAGTCAATTTTCTTTTTGTGCAAAGTGTAGAAAAATGATGCTAAAATTTGTGCACCATGCACAAAAATAAATAGATATTTCTGGGCGTGCGGCTTTTTAGAATCGGTCAAAAATTAGTAAATACAATTTACTATCCAAAATATGTAAATTTCGTCGCTCGTAAAAGTGCACAAAAATCGGGTGTTTTAACAAAAATGTCGTATATTTTGCGACGAAAAACAGTAAATAAGATTTACATTCGCGTTTTGCGGAGATTGTGAACAAAATGCGAACGGATTTATTTGTAAACTTTTTGGAACGGCTTTTTGACCGATAAGTGAATTTCGAGCGGCGAAAAAGTGATTTTTTTTGGTTTTTTTAGAGAGGTTCTACTTGACAGAAAAGCAATTTTGTGGTATGATATTATATATATTTGGGGAAACTCTGCCCAAAAACCGTCTGTTTGGTAGAGTTTGTTTGAGCGTCGAGCCTGAAAACGGTGTGCAAAGTCCGTCTTTGCCTGCCGCTTGGGGCAAGGTGTACCCAACCGCAGAGCCGTCCGGCAAACGGATTTGCGGCTGCAAACGAAAAACAAACGGACGGGAGCGTTAATTACTTGCAGGAGGAAATGCAAATGAGAAACAAAACTTTCACAAGACTTCTTTGTTTTGCTTTGGCACTGATGTGTCTTGTGAGCAGCGCTGTAACGGTTGTTGGTGCCGCAGAGGTAGTCAACGACAATCTTACGGACAAAACCATTGACGACTACAAGGAAACCCTGAACATGATTTCCTACGCCGAGTATCAGGCAATGTATTTTGCCAATGCTACGCAGGCTACCAAGGAGATCGTTGCCTTGTTGACCGACAATTGGATGTTCGAGTGCGATAACATCGTCATCACACAAAGCGGTGATGCTTGGAAGATGATCGTACTGGACGACGTCTATTTTGAATCGGTCGATAAAGCATCGGCGGCGGGTTATGCGGCGAGTGCACTTTATCAGGTTGCAGACGGTCGTCTGCGTCTGATCGCAGAGAGCTACAACTCCCTGGCAGATGCGCTTGCGGCAAAGGATGCCAGCGGAAAAGCAAAGTATGAAAAATCCGAGCTGGCGTACGTAACCGACGAGTACAACGGTGTTTCCGCAATCTACACGCCCAACCGCGGTGAGGTCACCTGGACCATCGACCTGAAGGCTGCAGGCGTTACCGTTCCCACGCTTTACAGCATCGGCATGGATTATTTCCCCGTTGTGGCAAGATCCTCTGCCATTGAGCGTGAGCTTTACATCAACGGTAAGCCCGCATACGCAGAGTCCCACGCGCTGGTCTTCTCCAAGGTTTGGGGATCCTACCAGCAGGGAAGTGTCAACGACGGTACGACCGCAAACCTCAAGGCTTTGGTTGCCACCTACACCTTGGGCAAGAAGGATGATCTGAATACGATCGTAAAAGAGGCTGAAGAGGCAGGCTTTAAGGCAAACGTTACCTACACCGTAGCCGAGGACCAAAAGTCCATTGCTTTCGTAATGCCCGAGTATTCCACCGTAAAGAATGCGGCGTTTATTGAAAAGTACGGTCTGCGTTTCTTCACGACCGATATCAACAATAACGAGATCCGTCCTACGCAGTTGCAAAATCCCGAGTGGAGAAAGTACATCATCAGCGACAGCGACGGTTATACGCACTACTACGAGGCGGTCAACGCCGAGGGTGAAAAGGTTGGTACTTACGACAGTGAGTATTTCGGCTTTGTTCTGACCCCCGACGAAAACGGTCAGTTCAAGCTCAAGCTCAAGAGCGTAAACGAGCCCATGGCTCTTTCCACTCTGACGCTTATGCCTTACGAGTCCACTTATTCTTATGAGGACTATCGCAAGACGCTGGAGTCTATGATCGGCACCACCCAGGGTAACAGTGTGATCAAGATCGAGGCAGAGAACACGCAAAAGACCTCTACCAACGTTGTGTACCCGATCGAGGACCGTGCATCTGCACTGACCTCTCCCGTAGACCCCAAGAGAATGCTCTTGAACACCATCGGTACCGAAAAGTGGGCAACTGCAGGCCAGTGGGTTGAATACTCCTTCTCTGTAGATAGCTCCGGATGGTACGACATCTATGCACGCTTTAAGCAGAGCTACCTTGACGGTATGTACGTCAGCCGTGCACTGACCATTACTACCAATTATGAAAATGAAGAAGCTTACCTTGCGGAGCAGGGTACCGTTGCAGGTTATTATAACGGCTTGCCCTTTGCCGAGGCTGCCGGCCTGCGCTACGACTACGGTACCGATTGGCAGGTAACCAAGCTTTCCTCCACAGGCAATCTTTCGGATGACAGCTATCAGCTGTACTTCCGTGAGGGCGTTGTATATACAATTAATTTGAAGGTCACCTTCGGTACGATGAGTGATACCGTTCGCGAGATTGAGCGTATTCTGAATGCATTGAACAAGGATTACCTCTCCATCATTCAGTTGACCGGTACGACCCCCGACGATTACCGTGACTACAAGTTCTACAGTATGCTTCCCGAAACGCTGGACAGCATGTTCGCTGAGATCGAGTCCTTGAAGGCAATTTCTCAGTTCTTGCGCGAGGGTGCGGGCGTTGCATCCACCTACACGGGTGTGTGTGATAAATTGGTAGATTTGCTTGGTAGAATGGTTATCAAGGGCGGTGACCCCATTGCAAAGAACCTGGATACATTTAAGAGCTACGTCGGTTCCTTGGGTACTTTCCTGAGTGACGCAAAGACCCAGCCTCTGCAGCTTGACTATCTGGTCATTCAGCCTGCCGAGAACGAGGCTCCCAAGGCTTCCGCAAACTTCTTCCAATCCTTCTGGCACGAGATCAAAGGCTTCTACTGGAGCTTCTTCCGTGATTACAACAGCATGGGCGCTACCGAGGAGCTCGGTGATGATGTTGAGGCTGTTACCGTATGGGTTCCCTACGGTCGTGACCAAGCAAACGTTATTCGTAACTTGACTACCAACAGCTTTACTCAGCTGTATGGTAGATCCGTTGACCTGAAGCTCGTTAACGGCGGTACGCTTCTGCCTTCTATTCTGGCAGATATGGGACCTGACGTTTACCACGGCTTGGGCGACGATACGGTTATCAACTACGCAATTCGTGGAGCGCTCCTTCCCATCGAGGGGGTTGATCCCGAGAATTTTGATGACGTTATCTCCAACTTTAACGAAGCGGCGCTGACGGTTCTTCGCATTGCCGATGCGGATAACATCATGCACTACTACGGTTTGCCCGAAACGCAAGGCTTCTCTATGATGTTCGTTCGTTTGGACATTCTGCAGGATCTCGGTATTGAGATCCCCCGTACATGGGATGACCTGTACGAGGCACAGTCCAAGCTGCAGGCAAACAACATGGAGATCGGTGTTACCACCGACTACATGCCCTTCCTCTATCAGATGGGCGGAAGCATTTGGGCTGACGAAGGTATGAGAATCAACCTCGACTCCGAGGTAGGTCTTGCAGCCTTCAATAAGATGTGTGATATGTTCACGCAGTATTCCTTCCCCTATCAGTACGATGCGGCTAACCGTTTCAGAACCGGTGAAATGCCCATCATTCTTGCGGGTTATACCGGCCTTTACAACCAGCTCAAGGTATTTGCTACCGAGCTTGACGGTTGCTGGACCTTCGTTCCCGTTCCCGGAACCCTGAACGAGGAGACCGGTAAGATCGATAACCAGACCATGGCTGCAACTGCGGCTGTCGTTATGATCTCCGGTACCACCAATATTGAGGGTGCATGGGATTACATGTGCTGGTACACCGGTGCTGAGGCACAGACCGCGTATGCAAACGAAATGGTTGCAATCATCGGTGACTCTGCAAAGCACTCCACAGCAAACCGCGAGGCGCTCGCAAGCATGCCTTGGACCTACGATGAGTACATTGAGGTTTCCAAGCAGTTTGAGAACCTCTCCGCAATTGAGAACTACCCCGGCTTCTACTTTATCGGACGTCATACCAACTTCGCATTCCTTTCCGCTTATAACGACGGTGCAGATCCGACCACCGAGCTGTTGAGTTACATCAACACCATTAACACCGAGATCACCCGTAAGCGTAAGGAGTTCGGTCTGGAGACCCTTGAGCTTGGTCAAAAGCTCTCCGAAAAGAGATCTGATCAAATCAGAACAGCGATCACTGCCTTGAATGAGACCACCTCCAACACCGAGCAATACAAGGGTGCAATCGATAAGGCTATGTACGGTATTGTAAACTCCAATATCGTTCGTTTGGAAGAGGCTGCAATCCTCTTTGAAGAAATTCTTGCTTCCAAGTGGGATAAATCCACCAAGGAGATCATGAAGGTCAACGGAGAGATTGAAACGGTTCCTTCCTATTATAGAAACGTAACGAAGCAGACCTTGGACGAGGAAAAGAAAGATGGTTACGATATTGGCGGTTACGCGATCGAAAGTCTTTCCGAGCTCGAGCTGATCTACTTCATTGCAGAGGCGCTGCGCGACACTGCTGAGGCACTCGCTTCTTATTAAGACCTCTTCTAAAATACTGATGTAAGGAGAAAGAGCAAATGTCAAAACAAAAGACAGAATATAAAGCGGTTGCCAGAAAAGACATGACTTACCGTCAATATATGTGGAAGGAAATGAAGCGCAACTGGGTTGCATATCTGATGATTCTCCCGTACGTGCTGATCTTCGCCCTCTTCACTATTTTCCCGGTTATCCTGTCCTTCATTATCAGCTTTACCGACTTTAACATGCTTCAATGGCCGAACTTTGTTTGGATCACAAACTACGTCAATTTGTTCTTTGCAGACGATATCTTCTTGATCGCCTGCAAGAACACCTTGATCTTTGCGGCTATCGTAGGACCTGCTTCCTACTTGATGTCCTTCTTGGTAGCTTGGTTTATCAACGAGCTGCCCCCTCGCATTCGTGCGATCGTTACCTTGATCTTCTATGCACCTTCCATTTCCGGTCAGGTGTACATGATTTGGGGTACCTTGTTCTCCGGTGACTCTTACGGTTGGGTTAACGCAACCTTGATTGAGACCGGTATGATTACCGAACCGATTCAGTGGTTTAAGGATGCCGACTATATTATGCCCTTGTGTATCGTAGTTGCACTTTGGACCTCCTTGGGACACTCGTTCCTGTCGTTTATCGCAGGTTTGCAGGGCGTTGACCACTCCCTGTACGAGGCGGGTGCTGTTGACGGTGTAAAGAACCGTTGGCAAGAGCTTTGGTATATCACCCTTCCCAGTATGAAGCCGCAGCTGATGTTCGGTGCGGTCATGGCAATTACCGGATCCTTCGGATTTGGTGGTGTCGTTACGGCACTTTGCGGATTCCCCTCCGTTGACTACGCGGCTCATACGATTACGCACCACTTGGACGACTACGGCGGAGCTCGTTACGAAATCGGTTACTCCTCCACCATTGCCGTTGTACTCTTTACGATCATGATCGTAGCGAACACGATCGTTAAGAAAGCTCTTTCAAAGGTAGGTACTTAATATGGCAAAATTAAGAACAAGAAAGCATAGAGTCGTATTGTCCCGTTCTGCGGGAGGCGATGCAGGTATCACCGTCGTACTGACGCTGCTTGGTATCTTTATGTTCCTCCCCATGGTGTACGTTCTCTCTCAATCGCTCAAGCCTTTGGATGAGTTGTGGATGTATCCTCCGAGATTCATCGTGCAAAACCCCACCCTTTCTAACTTTACTGATCTGTTTACCCTGATGAACGACTCTTGGGTACCGTTCTCCCGTTACATCTTTAACACGGTGTTTACGTCTGTTATGGGTACGTTCGGTCACTTGTTCATTGCATCTATGTGTGCATACGCATTGGCAAAGATCAAGTTCCCCGGCGGTAAGCTCGTATTTACCACCATTCAAACCTCTCTGATGTTCCACCAGACCGTTAGTGCAATCACCGGCTTTATGTTGATGAGTGCCTTCCGTATGGTAGATACATATTGGGCGATCATCGTTCCTTCTTGGGGTTACACCCTTGGTTTGTACTTGATGAAGCAGTTTATGGACTCCGCAGTTCCGGATACCGTTTTGGAGAGTGCAAGACTTGACGGCGCAAGCGAGATCCGTACCTACTGGACCATTGCAATGCCTATGGTTAAGCCCGCATGGCTGACGTTGATCATCTATTCGTTCCAATCCCTGTGGAATGCAGGTTCGTCTATTTACATTTATTCCGAGCAGCTCAAGTCCTTCAACTACGCAATCGGTCAGATCACCGCAGGTGGTATCAAGCGTGCAGGTGCATCTGCAGCCGCAACCGTGTTGATGATGATGGTCCCGATCTTGGTATTCGTTATTTCTCAGTCGAATATCATCGAGACGATGGGCTCCAGCGGTATGAAGGATTAAGGAGGGCAATATGAAAAAAAGTACATCTGTTATACTGCTGATATTGTCTCTCGCAATGATCATTCCGATGATGACGATCGGCACCGCTGCTTCCTCGGCTTATCAGACCTACACCTACTCCATCGACGGCGTTGCACTGTACTCTCCCGATGCTTATTCTCCCGAAGAAGCTTTGGTTGCGGCAGATATGCAGTTGCCGATGGATATGAAGGATCCTAAGGATTTGATCACCGATAAAGAAGGCAACGTTTACATTGCCGACAGCGGTAACAACCAGATCCTCATCCTCAACCGTTACTTCAAGTATCAGGCATCTATCACCACCTTCCAAAACAGCGCGGGTAACAACGATAAGTTCACCGCACCCGAGGGTGTGTTCGTAACCGATGATTCCATTTGGGTTTGCGACACCGGCAACAGCCGTTTGGTGGAGTTTGACAAAAAGACCCTGGAGTTCAAGCAGATTCTGGACGCTCCCGAGAGCCAATTGTTCGATGCAAACGCAGCGTATAAGCCCGTTGCAATGGCAATTGACCAATACGGAAGAATCTACGTCGTATCCTCCTCCACCAACCAGGGTATCATCGTTATGAACTCCTCCGGTGAGTTTGTAGGTTTTATCGGTGCGCAGGCAGTTACGATCTCCGCATGGGAAATTTTGTGGAGAAACTTCCAAACCGAGGCACAGAGAAAGCTGACCTACGGTAAGACCTCTGTTGTTTATAACAACGTTGCAATTACCTCCGACGGATTTATTTACGTTACCACCGCAGGTATCGAGGATAGCTCGGTACAGGGCGCGATCCGCAGTAAGGCCAAGGACGGTAAGTATATGCCCGTTAAGCTCCTCAACCCCTCGGGTGACGAGATCATGAGACGTAACGGCTTCTGGCCTCCGGCAGGTGAGATCGATATCTTCGGCTTTACCAACTCCGAGATCAGCGGCGTTTCTACCATCGTTGACGTAGCGGCAGGTCCCGAAAAGACTTGGTCTATCGTAGATACCAAGCGCGAAAAGATCTACACCTATGACTTTAACGGTAACCTCTTGTTTGCATTTGGTGATACCGGTACCATGTTGGGAAGTATTGCCAACGTTGGTGCAATTGCATATCAGGGAAACAAGATGATCATTTTGGACGTAGGCTCTAACAGTGTGATCATTTATGACCGCACCGAGTACGGAGACCTGTTGATCCAAGCGATTGCTGCAGAGAACTCCTTGGACTACGATTATGCAATCGAGTGCTGGAAGAAAGTTCTGCAGAGAAACTCCAACTTCGACGCCGCATACGTTGGTATCGGTAACGCTTTGTACCGTAGCGCAGACTATGAGGAAGCATTGGAGTATTACGAGAGTGCATACGATACCGCAAACTGGTCCGAGGCGTACAAGATGGTACGTAAGGAGTGGATGTCGGTATGGTTCCTGCCTATCGTTGCTATCATTATTATCCTGATCGTTGCAGTGCTCAAGTTCTTGGGCTGGGCTGCAAAGGTCAACAAGCGTGTTGCTACCGACGGTAAGGAAAGAAAGACCTTTGGTCAGGAGCTGCTTTACGGCTTCTACGTAATCTTCCATCCGTTTGACGGCTTCTACGACTTGAAGCATGAGCACCGTGGTTCTGTTCGTGCATCTCTCGTATTCCTTGCTTTGTCCGTTGTTGCATTCTTCTATCAGGGCATCGGTCAGGGATACGTTATGAACCCCACGGGCAAGACGACCACCCTTTGGGCGCAGGCAATTTCCGTTTTGGTTCCTTTGTTCCTGTTCGTTCTTGCAAACTGGTGCTTGACCACCTTGTTTGAGGGTGAAGGTAGCTTCAAGGATATCTTTATTGCATCTTGCTACTCGCTGATGCCGCTGGTTCTTTTGATCATTCCCGCTACCATCGGTTCCAACTGGGTCAGCACTACTGAGGTTGCCATTGTTGAAATGGTAACGACCATCGCATTTATCTGGACCATCATGTTGCTGTTCTTCGGCACGATGATCACACACGATTACTCGCTCTTCAAGAACCTGATCACCATTGTTGGTACGGTTGTTGCAATGGCATTTATCGTATTCCTCGTGCTCTTGTTCAGTATGTTGCTTGCAAAGCTGGTAGGCCTTGTCACCAACATTATTACAGAGATCCAGTATCGTGTATAACGGCAGATAGGAGGTTTAGAAATGAAAATTACAAAACGCATACTTTCGACACTCTTAGCTGTCACTATGGTGCTCAGTGCATTCGTTGCACTGATGACCGTTCCGGTTTCTGCCGCAACGACCGAGACTGAAACGGTGAACGTGCCGATCGAAAATTACGTTACCAAGGTTTATAACAACCCGCAGGAAAAGCTTGCTACCATGCAACCTATGCGTACCTACGAGAATCATCAGCTTTGGGTTGACGTAAAGAGCGGCGAGATTGCTTACGTAGAGCTCGACGCCGATGGAAATCCCACCGAAAACATTCTGTTCAGCAACCCCTATGACGTTGCCGCTTCCAAGGGTAGTGAATCTACCAAGCAGGAGCTGCTCTCTCAAATCATTGTAGCGTACAAGGATACCACGGGTACCTCCAAGAACCTGTACAGCTACAAGGATGCCGCACTCAACGACCAGATCAAGGTTCAATTGATCAAGGGCGGTGTGCGCGTTGAGTACATCATTGGTCGTGAGGACGGAAGAAAGCTGATTCCGAGATTGATCCTGGATAGCAGTTTTGATCCTAACATTCTTGCAAACATCCGCGAGGTTGTAGAGCGTGGCGAGTTGTTGCAATTCGACTACGACTGGTTTGTAAACGCATGGCAGAAGATCGACCCCAATGAAATGAGTAATCTTCAGAGAATTGAGTTTACAAAGAAGTACCCCGTTTTGGGCGAGTATTACCTTGACGAAAACGGCGAGACCGTATATCCCATCATTTGGCTGTTCCTTGATAAAATGGTCAACGTGAGTGATATGCTCAAGCGCGAAGAGTGGATCAAGATGTATTGTCCCGATTACACCTTCGAGCAATTGGATCTCGACCACGAGGCAACCGGCTACGAAGCAGAGGATGAAAAGTTCCCCGTATTTAAGATGGCTCTGGAGTACTACATGGACGAAAACGGTCTCTCCGTTCGTCTGCCTTGTAACGGTCTCCGTTACGATATGTCCTCCTACACCTTGGAGAACCTTTCCGTTCTGCCTTACATGGGCGCAAGTAACTACAAAAACGCAGGATTTGAATATTCCTACGTTGACGAAAGCGGTAACATGGTAGAGGATGTTACTACCAGCTACACCTTCTTCCCGGATGGTTCCGGTGCACTGTTCGATCATGCACAGCTCGGAACTTCTACCGAAAAGCTTTTGGGCTACGTTTACGGTGAAGACTTTGCTTACCACCAATTGCTGGGACTCAAGTTCCAAAAGGTTGTTCGCTATCCCGTTTACGGAACCATCAGCAGCGAGGCGTTCTATGAGTACACCTACTCTGCACCCGATCCGGAAACCGGTGGAATGGGCGAGCCCATTACGGTTCGTATGTCCAACACCGTAAAGTCTTTGGAGCAGATCGAGACAGAATTGGAAACGATGGGCGCAACCCTGCTCTCCGGTAACATTGCCGATACGCTTGAGGTATCCACCCGCGGCTTTGTGGCATTCGTTGAGGATGCAGATTCTCTGACCAGATTCCAGCTCTATCACGGCGGTGCATTGCACAACTACAGCACGGTATATCCGTACTTTAACCCCAAGCCAAACGACTCTTACGACCTTTCCGATGCAATCTCTGCAAGCTCGAGTAAGAACGTTAACATCCAATCCGACAGAAGATACACCGGTAGCTTCACGCTCCGCTTTGTCATGCTCAAGGATGAGGATAGCGTAAAGCAGGATGCAGTAGCTCCCGCAAACGAGGGCGAGCAACAGCAGCCTACGCAAAACACCAAGTTCTATCCTACCACCTGGTTGGGTATGGCTGAGGCGTATCGCGATTATCTGTGCAACAAGGGCATTCTGAACAAGAATGGCTTGGCAGCAGATAAGCTGGAGGAGGATATCCCGCTTTACATTGAGGTATTTGGTGCTTTGGAGACTCAAGAGACCATTGCAACCATTCCCGTATGGGTTATGACCCCCCTGACGACGTTTGACAACGTATTGACGATGTACAACGAGCTGGGTGATTATAACGTTAAGAACATCAACTTTAAGATGACCGGTTTTGCAAACGGCGGTATGTATGCTACCATGCCTTCCTCTCTGAAGTGGGAGAAGAAGCTTGGCGGCAAGGATGGCTTCCAGGCTCTTGCTGACGAAGCAAACCGCATCAACGCTTTGGCAGACGGATCTCACCTTGGTCTGTATCCCGATTTCAATTTTGCTTACATTGAGCAAAACACGTTGTTTGACGGCGTTAACCTTAAGGAAGACGCAATCAAGACCATTGATAATCGTTACACCATGTTCCGTTCCTACAATGCGGCACAGCAAAGCTTTACTTCCTTCTATCAGTTGGCAATCTCGCCCTCTCGTTTCAGCAAGTTCTACACCAAGCTGATGGAGAATTACGAGATCTACGGTGTAAATTCCATGTCCGTTGCAACCCTGGGTACTTCTTTGAACTCTGACTTTGACGAGGAAGAGATGTACAACCGCGAGGAGAGCAAGGAGTTTACCACCGAGGCTCTTGCCGACTTCAAGAATGCAGGCTACAGCCTGATGGTAGAGGGCGGTAACTCTTACACCTGGGCTTACGTTGATCACATTCTCAACGTGGACCTTGACTCCAGCCGTTACCTTGAAGCAAGCGCAACCGTTCCCTTTATCGGTGCGGTTTTGCACGGCTATGTACAGTTTGCAGGTGCTCCCTTGAACGAGGAGGGTAACGTAAACTACGCAATTCTGAGAGCTATCGAAAACGGTGCAGGCATCTATTTCATTCTCTCTTATCAAAACACCACCGAGCTGAAGGAGGATTCCTTCCTCAGCCAGTACTACTCCATTCGTTACGACATTTGGCTCGAGGACGTTGCAAAATACTACAACGAGCTCAATACCGTTTTGAAGGACCTTCAAGATAAGCAGATCATCGACCACGAATTCCTGGTAGGTGAGCGCGTACTTGACCTTGACGAGCTGGAGGCAGACATTTCTAACCGCTTGGAGAATGCTATCAAGGACGAAAACAAGCTCCAAGAGGATTCCGAGACCGAGGACGTGATCTCTGTAGCAAATGCATGGAGCTTGCTCTATCATTCTGAAGAGACCATGAAGGAGATTCTTGATTTGGTAAATGAAGCAAACAGTGAGGTTGAATCCGTATATGACGAATTCAGCAGCAGATTGAGCTTCTCTTCCGAAATCAAGCAGGTGTTCACCGACTACTTGCGCGTCGACCCCGAGGTTGAAGGCTCCGATGCACTTTATAAGGACTCTATCGACACTCTTTCCATCAAGCTTTCCACTTTGCGTGCAAAGACTGCGGCTCTGGCTCAATTGGCAGAGGATATCAGATACCTGCAGCAAAGATGTGACGAGATGGTTGAAGCAATGGATGCAGCAATCGAGCTGATGAAGACGACTGAGATCTACAATAAGGATGAAGCGACCAGAGCAAAGCTTCTCGCTCAAATGGAAGCTTACCACGTTGAGGCTGTTAAGTACGTTACCAGAATTGCAAATGCTACTTCCTCTTTCTTCGATCCCGAGCAGGGTTACGATTACTTGAATCCGGAAAGCAGTTTCTACTTCTTGGATGAGGCAGTTAAGACTATTACCGCAGCATTCGTGACCGGTTTTGGAGAGGGCGGCATTTATGCGGCTGACGAAAATGCGGAGACTGTTTATGCAGACATCATGGCTTCCTGCAAGATCTTTACCAAGGAGCAGATTCTGGCTCAGGTACAGGTAGGCGGCGCTGATGAGGAGGACGAGGACGATAGTGATGGAGAAATCGGTGCTGTTAACAACAACCAAATTGCTGTTGTTACGTACGGTGATCGCGACATCGACACCTTTGCAAAGACTCCTTATAAGAGCATCATTCTCAACTACAACAGCTATGCTGTTCGTGTAACCTACAACGGTGTACTCTATACGGTTCCCAGCGGCGGTTACATCATCATCATGTACGATAACAACTGAGAGGAGGACAATACACTATGACGAAAGACGTAAAAGTGAATGCATCGGCAGCTAACGCTGCACCGAAGCGCAGAAGAAAGATTGTCTCCCTCGACCGTCGTAAGGCGCGTGCAGGTTGGTTCTTCGTGCTCCCGTTTTTGATCGGTTTTGTTCTGATCTATCTTCCTATGATTTGGCAATCGCTCGAAATCAGCTTCAGTACGATTGTAATTGGTGGCGCAAGCGGTTCATACGATTTGGTATGGACCGGTTGGGCAAACTACAGCAAGGCACTGTTTGAGGATACCGAGTATGCACAAATTCTGGTTTCCGGTCTTGGTACCTTGGCAATCGATATTCCCGCAATTTTGATCTTCTCGCTCTTTATGGCAGTTATGCTGAACACCAAAATGGTGGGTAGAGCAGTGTTCCGTTCCATCTTCTTCATTCCCGTTATTTTGTCCACCGGTATTATGGAGAGCATCGCCGCTATGGACGTGTTGCTTGACCAAGCTGAGTCTGACATTGATATGGGTGAGGGTGGATCCTCTGCCGGCGACCTTGTCTCGGCAATGGACCTGCAAATGTTGTTTGCCAACATGAAGGTCGGTTCCGAGCTGGTAACCTACGTTGCCGCAATGGTTAATAATATCTTTGGTATCGTAAACCGTTCCGGTGTACAAATGCTGATCTTCTTGGCAGCATTGCAGTCTATTTCTCCCGCTATTTACGAGTCTTGTAAGATCGACGGTGCAACCGCATGGGAGACCTTCTGGAAGATCACCTTCCCGATGATCACCCCCATGATCCTGGTTAACGCCGTATATACGATCATCGACTCCTTTACCACCGAGAGCAACCCTGTCATGGTTTACGTTCAAAAGGCGTACACCGACAGCTCTCAGGAGGTTAGTACCGCAATGGCATGGATCTATTTTGCAATCGTTATTGCAATCGTTGGCTTGATCTCTGCAATCATGTCCGGATTCGTGTTCTATCAACGTAAGAACGACTAAGAAAGGAGGAGAAAACATGAACGCACAAAACACCGAAAAGAAGCCTACGGTCACCCGCGAGACCAAAAACAAGATTCGCGTTGAGTTTGATCGTACGCCCTTGAAAGAAAGATTAAAGGCGAAGTTCCTGTCTGTCTACTTCCTTCAAAAGGTAGCACTTGCCATTTTTCGCTTCGTGCTGATGGTAGGTATTTCCTACATCGTTATCTTCCCGTTTATATCCAAGATCATGGGTTCCTTTATGGCTCCCGAGGATTTCATCGACGTTACCGTTCGCTTGATCCCCAAGCACTTCTCCTTGGATATTTACAGAGGTATCATTTTGGAGCTGAACTATTTCAGAGCACTGTTGAATACCTTTGTACTCTCGTTATCTACTGCGGTATTGCAAATGCTGATCTGTAGTATTATCGGTTACGGATTTGCAAAGTTCAAGTTCCGCGGCAGAAACCTGGTGTTCCTCTTGGTCATGCTTACCATGATTATTCCTCACCAGACCCTGCAACACGCAATGTACCTGGAGTTCCGTAACTTCGATATTCTCGGTATCGTTCGTTTGCTCAAGGGCGGCGGAATTCAGATCTTTGATTGGAACATTATGAACGTCAGCGAGGGTGCTGCAGAGTTCTTTGCAAAGCTCAACATCCTGCCCGACGGTATTCCGATCGGAACCGACGAGTACGGTCAACCCATTCTGTTGCAGTTCAAAACTACCGGTATGAATATTGCAAGCTCTTACCTGCCTTTGATCGTTCTTTCGATCACCGGTTTGGCATTTAAGAACGGCTTGTACATCTTCTTGCTCCGTCAGTTCTTCCGTGGAATTCCCGACGAGCTTGAAGAATCCGCGTACATGGACGGCTGCGGAACCTTCCGTACCTTCATTCAGATCATTCTGCCTCTGTCCATCCCCATGATGGTCACCGTCTTCCTGTTTGCATTCTGCTGGCAGTGGACTGACGACTTCTACATTTCGTTGATCAACATTGGAACGATGGATACCAACAAGTTGTTGGTTAACCTTGTTGGTGAAATTCCGGAATCCCTGAAGCTGGGTTATGCCGGACAGCAGTTGTACGAAACCGCAATTCGTAACACCTGTGGTTTGATGATCATTGCACCTCTGGTAATCTTGTATGCCTTCTGTCAGAACTTCCTGGTACAGGGTATCGAGCAATCCGGTCTTGCAAACTAATATCATCTGCAATTTCAAATTCGAGTGCCGCAAGCGTAAGCCTGCGGCACTCTTTTTCTCTTTACTTTGTGCATTGTTAAAATAAAAACCAAAAAAAGAGTGAATTTTTTTGTGCATTAGAATTGACAAATTAGCATTTATGTGGTAAAATGTGGGCAGTAGGCAAAACGCCTATTCGTTATCTCCAAAATGGAGAAATATGTTATTAAAAAGGATGACTTAGCTATGGAAAAAGCAACCTGCAAAAGAGCTTGCAAATCCACAATTGAGGTTTGCAAATGCGCAGCGGTGAAGGATGTGCTTCAATCCGCAAAGGCGTTGCAGTTCAGCAATGCAGAAGGTATCAACTTCCGTTTGACCTTTGAAGGTGTAAACGGTTGGAGATTGCAGACAAGCAAAGATGGCAAATTTGATAATTTGGGTGCGGCACAAGCACTTGCTCGTTTTATGAACGAGGAGATCAAGGATTGTGCGCAAAAAATCACGATCACCGCTGATAAAAATGCGGTAACCGTAACCGAAAAGAAGGGAACTTATGCGGTTCTTTCTTTGGGCAAGGAATTCTCCTTGAAGTTCTGCGCAAAGAACGGCAAGGTCATTACCGAGCTGACCTCTGTTGGTTACAACGAAAAGGGCAGACTTTTGATGAAGGGTGCACTTGCAGAGACCGAGGCGATCTATGGCGGCGGTGAGCGTTTGGACGTTGCAAACAAGCGCGGCACGGCATTCGACCTTTACACCTGCGACGGTTGGAACAACTCCGCAACCACCTACGTTGTTCTTCCCGTATTCCTGACCACGCGCGGTGGCGGTATGTATATCAACCGCAACGAGTCCGCATTCGTTGATTTTGGTAAGGAGCAGGCAGACACTTGGGTATATACTCTCCGCTACG
>JAZQYE010000260.1:0-3676 GCA_045633385.1 Eubacteriales bacterium
CCATTACCGGCTCTAAGGTTGAGGGCTTTGAGGTTTTGGGCGATGATATTGAAAACGTAGTTGTGGCAAAGGTCACCGCAATGGAAAAGCACCCCGATTCCGATCACCTTTGGATCTGCAAGCTGGATGCAGGCGACAAGGGCTCTGATATTCAAATCGTGACCGGTGCACAAAACGTATTTGTAGGCGCACTTGTTCCCGCGGCTCTGCCCGTGGCAAAGCTCCCCGGGGACGTGGTCATCAAGGCAGGTAAGCTGCGCGGTGTGGAATCCTTTGGTATGCTCTGCTCCATGGGCGAATTGAAGCTCACCACCCACGAGTGCCCCGGTAAGGAAGAAAACGGCATTCTCATTTTGGATGAGGACTGCGCAGACAAGCTGGGTGCTGACATCCGCGACGTTCTCATGCTCAACGATACCTGCGTAGAGTTTGAGATCACCTCCAACCGCCCTGATTGTCTCTCTGTCATCGGTTTGGCTCGTGAGACAGCTGTCTCCTTTGACCGCGAATTGAAGCTCTCTACTCCTTCTGTTAAGGGCTGCGGCGACGGCGACAAGATCGAAAACTATTTGAGCGTTGGCATCTCCGCTCCCGACCTGTGCTACCGCTATGCTGCAAGAGTGGTCAAGAATGTCAAGATCGCGCCCTCCCCCCTGTGGATGCGTATGCGTCTGCGTGCTTCCGGCGTTCGCCCCATCAACAACATCGTAGATATTACCAACTACGTTATGTTGGAGTACGGACAACCCATGCACGCATTTGATTACACCCAGCTTGAGGGTGCAAAGATCGACGTTCGCCGCGCGGCTGACGGTGAATCCTTTAAGTCCCTTGACGATATCGACCACACCTTGGATAGCTCCATGCTGGTCATTGCCGATGGTAACAAGGCTTGCGCACTGGCAGGCGTTATGGGCGGCGCAAACTCCGAAATTACCGACGGTACCGCAACCGTTGTATTTGAGTCCGCTTGCTTTAACGGTGCTTCGGTTCGTGTAACCGCAAAGAAGAACGGTATGCGTACCGAGTCCTCTGCTCGTTTTGAAAAGGGGCTCGACCCCGAAAACTGCCTGGCAGGTCTTGAAAGAGCCTGCGAGCTGGTCGAGTTGCTTGGCGCAGGTGATGTAGTAGATGGCATGATCGACGTTTACCCTGCAAAGCCCGAGCAAACCGTTCTCCCCTTCAATCCCGCACGCTACAACACCTTCTTGGGTATGAACATTCCCGAGGAGCACATGATCAACACCCTGACCGGTCTTGGCTGTGAGATCAAGGATGGCAAGATCCTCGTTCCCTCTTGGCGCGCAGATCTTGGTTGCATGAACGATATTGCCGAGGAGGTTTGCCGCATTTACGGCTATGATAAGATCGAAGCCTCCTACATGAACGCAGAGACCACGCTTGGCGGTCGTACCGAAAAGCAGGTATTTGAGGTCAATACCGAAAACGCGTTGGTGGGTATGGGACTTTCTCAAATTCACACCTTCTCCTTCATCAGCCCCAAGTATTACGACAAGATCCGTATGCCCGAGGATAGCGCATTGCGCCGCTCGGTCGTGATCTCCAATCCCTTGGGCGAGGATACGAGCGTCATGCGTACCACGGCTCTCCCCTCTATGATGGAGACTGTTGCAAGAAACTGCAACTTTAATAACGAAAACGTACGTCTCTTTGAAATTGCAACCGTTTACCTGCCCCACGAGTCGGCAAACGAGCTGCCCGATGAAAAGCGCGTTTTGACGCTTGGTGCGTATGGAAACACCGACTTCTACGCGCTCAAGGGCATTTGCGAGAACATACTCAAGCTGGCAGGCATTAAGGGGGCTACTTACACCTCCTGCTCCGACAACACCGCTTATCACCCCGGCAGATGCGCAAAGATCTATGCCGAAAACGGCGTATGCCTCGGTATTTTGGGTCAGGCACACCCTCTCATGGCAGAAAACTACGGTATGAACATTCCCGTTTATATTGCAGAGCTGGCGTTTGACGAGATCTTTGAGAACGCAAACACAAAAAAATCCTACAAGCCTTTGCCCAAGTACCCCGCTACTACCCGTGACTTCTCCTTTGTTTGCGACGAGGACATGGAGGTTGGCGCAATTGAAAACGTTATGGCAAAGGCAGGCGGCAAGCTGGTAGAAAACGTTGCACTCTTTGACATTTATCGCGGTCCACAGGTTGGTGAGAACAAGAAGTCCGTATCCCTGCGTGTGACCCTGCGTGCGGCTGACCGTACGCTGACGGTCGAGGAAGCCGATAAGGTGACCAAGAAGATTTTGAACGATTTGAAGTTCAAGATGGGCTTGGAGCTGAGAAACTAACAAAGCGAGGAATGCTTGCAATGAAAAAGATCGACGTAAATTATTATCCCGGTTGGGTGCGTAAAGCAATCAGCTTTACCATTGACGACGGAAACATTCCCATGGACACCAAGCTCCTCTCTTACGTCAAGCCCGCAGGAATCAAGGGCACGTTTAACCTGTGCTCCCCGTGGAAATTGACACCTGAGGAATACCGCAACCTGTATGAGGGCTACGATATTGCAAACCATTGCAATCTCCATCCGTTCCCTTTTACGGCAGATCGCAATGCAGAGATAAAAAAAGAACCGTTCGATCTCGAAACAGCAGACAAGGATTACTACTACCCCACCGAGGAGGAGGGCTTGTACCGCAATCACACGTGGGAGTGGAAGTACATTGCAACCGATGAAAAGTACCTCTCGTTAGCGGCTGACTGCACGCGCGACCTGGATGCGATTTTTGGAGAAGGCACAGTCAAGGATTTTGTTTGGCCCTACGGCGAGCAACCGAATGCGGTTGTAATGCAGGGATTGATCGGCATGGGCTTTCGCTCCATTCGCAGAACGGGTGAGGTACGCGATCGCACACGCTTTTCATTGCCGAGCGACCGTATGCATTGGTCGTACAACGCAAACCACAAGACCGTTTTGGAGGTTGCCGACCTGTATGAGGTGTACCCCGATGACGGCGAGCTGAAGCTGTACTGCTTTGGCGTACACTCGATCGATTTTGAGCGTGACAACAATTGGTGTGACGTAGAAGAATTTTGCAACCGTTTTGGCAACCGCCCCGACAAGTATTGGTATGCGGGCATGGGCACGATCTTTGCCTACGAGGATGCCGTTCGTACGTTGCAGATCACCGAAACCGAGATCGTCAACAACTCTGACGTCGATCTTTCCGTAAAGATCGACGACGAGGGCGTTGTGATTCCCGCTCATTCAAGCTATTCCATTGCATAAATCAAGGATAGGGATCGGAGCTTTCCGATCCCTATCCTTGTTTTTATTCTGTTTTTCCATTGCCATAATCGGCGTTGTTTTTGGTCGCCTTGACATGGGTAAACGTCTCCTTTTCGCCGTGCTCTGCAAGCATGGTCAGCCATTCCTCCAAGAGGTCTGCCGTGTCGGGGTGCATCTTTTTACGGGCATTTCCACGCTGAAAATAAGCCAATGGATGAGCGTCGGTATAGTTTTTGCCTTGGTAGATCTTGCTTGCCGCTACGCGGTCACAAAACATCTCCTTGAGGTATCGCATGGGCATTTTAACGGGCTCGTACATTTTTGTAGCAGGATTGACGTCGTTCCAATACTCAAAATGGTGGCGGTTGCGCCCCTTATGGTGCATCCACGCATAGGAGCAACCAAACA
>JAZQYE010000261.1:0-4836 GCA_045633385.1 Eubacteriales bacterium
GAGCCATGAAAACAAGACAATTGAATATCCACGTTGCCATTACAAAACGGAGGCTCGTCTGGCCTTTCGTACCCGCATAGACGGGTACGCGCAGTCTCCGTCTGTGCGGGATTTTTTAGCCTTGTATCGCGAAAAGCAATGCTGAAAATCTACACAGAAAGGAAATTATCATGAAGTACAAGAATAATTGGTACGCGTCTGTGGTTGTAAATACTTCATATGCAAACGCAACTCTCCCGTACTATTTTGATCAATAAATGGAGGAAAAAATGAAAAACATACTCGTAATGATAGTTGCCGTATTGATGGTTTGTAATTGTGTAGCTTGTGACAATGGAAATACACCTGTAGATACTTCCACGCAGCCACCTGTCGTTGATCCTAATCCTCCTGAAATCAGTAATACTTTGTATAAGCCTTTGAAAAATGACTCACTACAGATTCCTGCCGAAGAGTTAAATTTTATCGAACCGGAGGGGGAGCCGTTAACCATTAAATTGTATTGTAATTCCTATATTCCATTATTTTCACAACAAATGGATATAGAAGATGCGATCGTTCATCAATATACACGTATCAAATATATGTTGTTTTATGGTACACAGGCGATATACAAGCAAAAAGGGACGGATGGCAAAATTCACGTGATAGCTTACGGTACCACCGATTGGAGTAAGTTTGTCAAATACGCAATTTCACCGGAACTGATTTTTGACAGCAGTTTCACAATTACAGCGATTTACTGTTTGGATGGGATGAATGGGTATGATGGATTTTATATCTACTATAAAACAAACAAAGGAGATTTTGTTTTATACAAGCAATATTTAGAGGCGGAAAAAACATACTTGTTTCCTTTAGAGCAATTCTACGAATTAACGCAAGCCATGGAGGAAGATCGGCTTCCGCATCGGTATGAAGATGGATATATAGTAGATATCGAAAAAGTATACAATTCTGCGTCATATTTAATCAACATAAGCGATTAATCTAAACCTCTGACGAAAGCATAATCCCCCGCCTTCGGGCGGGGGATTTTTTTGCAAAACACAAGGGACTGATTCGCTTGAATCAGTCCCTTGTGTTTTTTGTTTTTTTACTTTCTGTTTGCAATAACGTCAGCTTCAAAACGCTCGATGTCGCAGTACCAATCGTCACTCATGCCCTGCTGTGCAAGGTATTCTTCCCAAACGCCTCCCCAAGGCAGGGTTTTAAACTTTTCGTTCAGGTACATGATCTTGGTAAAGTTGTTTGCATCCTGCAAATCGGTCAGCTCGGAGAGAGGCATCAGCAATGCATACAGCAACGCCTTTTGCATGGAGCGCACACCCGTTGTCCAAGCGGCAAGGCGGTTGATGCTTGCATCAAAGTAATCCAAGCCGATGATAACGCGATCCTCGTTTCCGCCGCGCACGATCTCCTTTGCAATCTCGCGCAGCTCATCGTCCACGATCACAACGTGGTCACTATCCCAACGAACGGCACGCGACACGTGCAGAGCGACCTTATCATGGAATGCAAGCATAGAGGATATCTTATCCGAAACCATTTCGGTGGGGTGATAGTGTCCCGTATCCAACAGCGCGCAAATGCCTTTACGAGCTGCATAATTTTGATAGAACTCGTTGCTGCCAACCGTGTAGCTCTCCAAGCCAATTCCAAACAGCTTGCTCTCTACTGCAGGAATGACCCACTCGCGGTCGTAGTCCTCCAACATTTGATCCAAGGAGTTCTTGAGTCGAAGTCTGGGAGCGAGGCGATCGGCGGGAATATCCTTGTAACCGTCCGGAATCCAAATATTAACCAGCGATGGGCTGTTCATTGCCTTACCGAACTCGGCGGCAATCTTGAGGCATGCCTTGCCGTGTGCGATCCAGAACTTTCTGGTCTCCTCATCGGGAGAGGAAAGCGAAAGCCCGTCCTTCATTTTGGGATGCGCAAAGAAGGTGGGGTTGAAGTCAATGCCCTCGGCGCCTACCTGTTTGGCAAGCTCTACCCAAGGCAAAAAGTGGCGATACTCGTAAGCATCGCGGTCGATCTTGCCCTTTTCGTCGCCCAAAAAGGCGTAGCAAGCGTGCACGTTGATACGCTTTTTACCGGGCATAACGGCAAACGCGCGCTCGATATCGGCAAACAGCTCCTCGGCGTTTCTTGCTCTGCCGGGGTAGTTACCCGTTGTTTGAATGCCACCGTCAAGCGAATCGGTTCCGTCAAAGCCGATAACGTCGTCGCCCTGCCAGCAATGTACGCTGACCGAAATATTCTTCAGGCGCGCAATTGCCGCATCGGTATCTACACCGTACGCGGCGTAGATCTCTTTACAAGCTTGATAATTCTGCTTCATGTGCCCCTCCTCAATCGTCCAAAACGCCTTCCATCATGGTCAGTCCCCAAAGCTTTGCAAGACCTCTGATAACGTCGTCGGGAATGACGTTGACCACTCTGCCCAAGGAGAGCATATAGATCTGCGCCGTTTTTTCAACGGTCTCAATCAAGCCAAACGCCTCGTCAAGATTCTTGCCCGTGCCGTAAATACCGTGATTGGTCCAAACGACAAGGCGGTGATCCTTCATCTTTTCGGCAGTTGCAATACCGATCTCCTCGGTTCCGCAAACCATGCAGGGGAGCACACCTACGCCATCGGGGAACACGACCACGCACTCGGTGTTGGATTGCCACAGCTTGTGGGTAAAGTCCTTTTCATCTACGGGGCAAACGGTGTTCATGGCAATGGTATAGGTGGGGTGAGAGTGTGCCACTACGCGATGCGCGGGATCCTGCTCCAAGCGCGCGATATGGCTCATCATGTGTGCGGGAAACTCGGAGGTGAACTTGCCACCGTCCTTAAAGCCCCACAGCAGCTCGGCGGTGGTGCCGTCCTGCGCAATACGAACGATACCAAGGTTGGTTTCGGGATCCTTGGTCACGTTTTTAAAATACTTACCCGTTCCGGTAACGATAAAGATCTTGCCTGCGAGCTTGGTAGCGTCAAAGCCCGTGGGAATGGTGCGAATGACATGGGACAGATCCAGATACTCGGCAACCTCTGCCTCGTCCAACAGACAGCTGATGTTACCGCCGTTGCGCTCATCCCAGCCCTGACGGTACATGTTTGCGGTAGTCTCACACATCTCCACAATAAAGGGAGCTTTTAAAATATTCTTCATTGATTTAATCTCCTTTTTCATTTTTGATCCGTAATCGGTCATATTATCCTCTTTATTATATTACATTTGATCGAATTTGTCAATATGCGATTGAAATATTGACAAATAAGCATTTTTATGATAAAATATAAGCACAAACGATCAACAGAGGTACAAAAAAATGAGAAACGAACGACACGATCAGATCCTATCCGTTATCAAAGAGGGGCGCGTCGCCTCGGTAAAGGAATTAACAGCGCGACTGTTTGTCAGCGAGGCAACGGTGCGGCGCGATCTTTCGGAAATGGAGCGCTTGGGGCTGATCGAGCGCACACACGGCGGCGCGGTTATTTCAAGCAACGCCGAGGAGATCTCTCACTTTGTGCGCATCATCAAAAACGCAAAGGAAAAGGAGATCATTGCAAGCCTTGCGCTTTGCCGCCTGCCGCAGTTCTCCAGCGTGTTCATCGATGGCTCCAGCACGGCACTCGCCTTGGCTGAGCGCATGAATCTTGAGCACAAAACGGTCATTACCTACAACCTGCAAACGGCGCTTCAGCTCTCCAAAAAGCCAAACGTCAATTTGATCATGCTTGGTGGTGCGGTACACTACAATACTGCCTCGGCAACCGGTGCATGGACGGCAAAGCAGGTCAACGATTTTTATTTTGATCTGTTCATCAGTTCCTGCTCCGCCATTCGAGTCCGTGACGTATTTGAAAAATCCGCCGATCAAAGGGAGATCAAGCAGAATGCCCTTCAAAACAGCGGATTTAAAATATTATTGGCAGACCACACAAAATTCTCCTCCGGTGCTACCTATCGCTCGTCCTCGCTTGCCGATTACGACACCATTATCACCGACCAAGCACCGCAATCACATACGGAAATTCCAAATTTGATCTATCCGTCATAATACGTTAAGGCAGGTCTCCAGATACCGCCGCACGGCTTCCCTTCCCTCTGCAATACTTCCAAGCGGATCATATTCATGCGCCGCTACGATGCGGTCGATATCCATATCCATCAAGCGCTCGACCGATGCGCGGTAGAGCGTGGGATACACAACGCCGTTTCGGAATTTTCCAATGCCTTTCAGCTGTAGGCAATCCCCCGACAACAGCGTTTTGGTCTGCATATCCAAAAACGCCACACTGTTTGGGGTGTGCCCCGGCAAAGAGACGACCTGCAAACGCCCTATGATGACCTCGCCGTCAACGATCGGCTTGACGCGCTCCCCTTCCCGCGCAAACGCGCAACCAATGTCTGCAAGCGGAAGCTGTTCCATCAAATACGGCGCACCGCCTGCATGATCCTCATGGTCGTGCGTCAAAAGCAGATAGCGCACGTCGTCCGTTGCAATACCAAGCTCTGCAAGCGCAGGTAAAATGTGTTCCCGAACGTCATCGCAGGTAGTGGCAGCATCAATCACCGCCACGCCGTCCTCGCCAAAAACGATATATACAGTGGTCGTAACGCTTAAAAACGGAACCAACACGCGGTAAAGACCGCATCCAAGTTGTTCGATCTTCATGATCTCTCCTTTTCAATCATTCTGTTATTTTAAGAAAAAATGCAACAGCTTTTGATAAAGCTTGCTCTTATAAGGCTGATAGCGCATGGGAAGATCGATCCACGTCTTTTTTTCCACAATGGATTTGTAATGCGAAAACGCATCAAAACCAGCCCT
>JAZQYE010000262.1:0-4642 GCA_045633385.1 Eubacteriales bacterium
GCATATCCAGCTCCAGCGTAATGCGGTCGCCGTTCTGCCACTTACGCGCCAAGGTGATATAACCGTCGGCAACCTCTGCCGCCGCACCGTTTACGGCAATGCGGGTCGTTTTGCTCCATGCAGGGTTGCGCAGCTTGATCTCAAAGCGCTCGGGCGCGGCAATTTGCAAGCCGATCTCTACCAAGCCCGTTTTGGGGTACGCGGTCGCGGTTTGGAAGGTGATACGCTGTCCGCTCGGCGTAGTGCTGACCGCCTTACCGCTGACGTAAAGATTGATCGCAAAGCCGCTTGACGAGGTCATCAATTGCATTTTGGGAATGAGTCCGTTGCCCGCAGACCCGATGCAAGCACAGCAACCGTAATAGTGATGGTCGGACATAAGCTTAAAGCCGCCAACAAATGCCCTACCCATGCGAATGCCTGCCGTCAAGGGGCTGTAGCTGTCAAAGGGCAACGGTTCGGGCACGACCGTTTCTCCCTTGCAATTTGCCTGCACGTATTCCTCGTTTTCGACCTTTTCGGTATTGATCGCGCCGAAATAGGCGTTGTACATGGAGATCTCAAACGCATCAACGTATTTGGTATCTCCCGTTAGGAGTGTGAGCTGATAGAAGAACTTCATCAGGGTCACGGTCACACAGGTCTCCTGTTGTGCGCCCTTGTTGGTGGTGTTGGCTTGGCGAACGAAGGAGTGGTCAAACAGCTCGTGGGTACATCCGCTTGAACCGATCACGGTAAAGTCGCTCTCCAGCACGCGGTTTGCAAAATTGATAACTGCGGTCTTGTATTTTTCAATTCCCGTTACGCGGTAATATTCCAACGCGCCCTCGAAGCAGGAGGTCATTTCGTACGCTTTGGTAACGGGGTACTGATACGGCAAAAGCTCGTCGCGATAGGCAAGCTCAAAAATATTCTCAATGCAGGTTGCGCCGCTATCTACGATGTAGGTTGCAAAATTGAGATACCTTTGCTCGCCCGTGAGATTGTAAAGACGAACGACAGGCTCCAGGATAGAAGAAGAGTTCATACCTCGCCAATTTCCGCTCGCGTGCGTAATAGGGAGCTTTTTCTCCTCCTTAGGACCGAGCTTGGAGATCAGATAATCGACCTGATGGCACATGGAGGAAACGATGCGCGCTTGCAGATCCTGCTCGGGGCAGATCTCCAAAAAGTACTGCATACCAAGCAGAACGTACTTGCGGCACCAAAGATCCCACTTTTGAAACTCATGCGACACAGCGTAGGAGCTGATACGCCCCAAGGAGTCCTCGCTTTCGATCATATCGCAAACGGTTGTGCGCAGTACCTTGTAAAGCGCCTCGTTTTTTGTATAGGAGTAGGTCAGACACGCGCCGCGCATCATCTTGCCCCAATATTCGCCTCTCCAGCCACCTTCAAAATCCGAATCAAAGCGGAATTGCTCTACAAAACGGCGCCAATGCACAGGATCAAGCAATTGAAATTCCTCAATATAGCGAATGGCTTCATCCACAAATCCCTCGTAGGCGTATTCGTTCTCATAATCGGCAAACAGCGCGTCGGTAGCAAGACGCGGATAATTTGCGGAATTTGTTTCGTAAATTGCTCTCATATGATATCTCCCTTCGTCGAGGTAATCTCATTATAGCACGGCGCGATCCAAAAATCAATCCCTCTGCAAAAAAATGTAAAAATCGGTACAAGTATGGTAAAAAAAAGAGAAAAAGCATCCTCCCAAAACGGCACGTTGGATCAGTCCTGAAATTTTGCACGATACTGCTTGGGGGATATGCCGTAGGTATTGCAAAACAAGCGGCAAAAGTAGAACGGATCGTCATATCCGATCAGCTTGGAGATCTCCTGGATCTTCATATCGGTGGAGCGCAACAAGCTTTCTGCATTGGAAAGGCGAAGCATATTGCGGTATGCAACGGGGCTTTTGCCCGACCACTTGCGAAAACAACGGTAAAAATAGGTCTCGCTCACGCCGCAGAGCTGTGCATATTTCTCTATTTTTTCGTTTTTGCTCCACTCGTCGCAAAACAGCTCCACTCCCTTGCGGATCGGATAATAAATATCATCGTTTTGCTCGTTAGCGGAGGCGATCATATCCAACAGCAGCAACAGCTCCCCCTTTGCCTTTGCGCGATTGTATCTGTCGCCGTGTGCGGTCTGCTTCATCCCGTGAAACGCATCGCTAAGCTCTTTTAAATAAACGTCCTGCCTGTGATCCTGTCGACGTGCTAATATCTGCGGTGTGTCGGCAAGCAAAAATTCCTGCCGCTGTGCATCAAAAAGATGCAAATTGACGGTATAGGTATCGATTTTTGCGCAATCTTCCCCACTTACGCGCACATAATAGCACATTCCTTTGGGAATATAGGCAACGTCTCCCCTTTTTACCGTAATCAAAAGCGAACCGTTCGGACGATAAAACGAGACCTCAATATCCGCGCAAACGAAAAAGAGTGCACTGCAAGGTCTTTGCTTTTGCTTGTAAAGGGAGAACTCACGCCGATCCCTCCACGACTCCGGAAAAACGTCTGTAATTTCAAAATCAAAGCTCGTATAGCAAAGCTCGGATACAGAAATCATATTCATTCGCTTACTCCTCTCTTTTTTCTTGTTTTATTATAGCATTTTTGTGCAGAAAAGTCAAGTTTTTTTGTAATAATGCATTCCAATAAAAGAAACTTTCCGTTATAATGATAGCAACACTGCAAATGGATTTGGAGTAAGACATGAAATACGCGATCATTTTATTAACGCTCTTCTTTTTGACCCTGAAGGGATATTGCGGAAAGCAGACGAGCGGTTGCACCAAAAATGCGGGAGACTCGTTTTTGTTTGGTATGCTTCGCATGCTGCTTTGCATTCCCATTGGCGTCGTTTTAGTTTTTGCGGAGGGAGCACAAGGGCAGCTCTTCACCGATTGGGGTATGCTTGCCGTTTGTGCACTCGCAGGCTTTTCCAACGCGGCACTTGTTGCAACCTGGCTATTTGCCGTTCAAAGAAACTCCATGGTCTTGGTGGATGTGGGACTGACGTTCGGCTCGATCATTCCCGCCGTTTTGTGCGCTTTGTTGTTTGCCGAGCCGATCTCGCTTCCCAAAATGATAGGCTTTGCGCTCATTTTGTTGGCAACCGCGGTGCTTTCGGGCAACAATAACCAAAAAGCGCGGTCGGGTGCAGTCGGTATTCTGCTTCTCGTTCTGGCATCAATCTCCGACGGCTTGACAAGCTTTGCGCAACAGCTTTATAAGCAATGCTACACAGATGGCGGCGCATGGGTCGGTGAGGTCGTTTATGAAAAAAGCATCTACCATTTTTATTCTTACGTTTTTGCAACGTTGTCGCTTGCGCTGTTTTACCTGCTGTATCGCCAATTTGCGCGCAAAGCCGAAAAAACGGGTGACGCCCAAGCAGCGACACGCGCGGCAATTCCCACAAAGGTCGTTTTGCACATTTTTATTATGGCACTTTGTATGTTTGCCGCAAACTATCTGCAAACCGTTGTCACAAATAACTACGGTATGCCCTCGCAGGTTCTCTACCCCGTGATAAAGGGCGGTTGCCTGATCACGGTCAATTTTGTGGCAATGCTGTTTTTTGGTGAAAAGATCACCCATCGCAGTATTATCGGTTCTCTCGTTGCACTCGGCGGAATCGTCTGCATGAATATTTTGTAAGGGAGAAGGAACTATGACCGCAAATATAGCTGAAGCCAAGCGCGCGCTGACCGAAAAACCGCTTCTCTCAACATCAGCCGAGCGATTTTTGATCTTGAACGAATACAAATCCGCATTCAAGGAGCTCCCCCAACCCCTGCGCTTTTCCAAGATCCTTTCCATTTTGCTCTCCCGCGTTTCCGTCCCCCTGCAGGAATACGATTTGATTGCAGGCAGATGCGTAGACCGTGAGCTGACAGATGCGGAGGAAGAAGCTTTTCAAGCCTATCTCACGCACCCCGATTATCCTGCAAAAATGCTGCTTTGGTCATCGGGACACTGCACCTACTCGTGGGATATGCTATTGCGTGAGGGATTGCCCGCTCTGCGCACACGGGTACGGAAGCAAATTGAAAAGACCGATGACAAGGCACAGCACATCTTTTTGAGTGCCGTAGCCGAAACCTATGATGCCATCATCGCGTATCTTCTCCGATATGCCGATGCGGCAGCTCAAGCGCAGCTTTGGGAAACGGAACGGAATTTGCGCACGGTGGCATGCGGTGCCCCCGACAGCTTTGCCTCGGCACTTCAGCTGTTGTGGATCGTCACTATGATCGATTGCGCGTATATTTCCGAAAATCCGACACTCACCGTAGGCAGGCTCGATCAGCTCCTCTATCCGTTTTACAAGGAGGATGTAGAAAAAGGCACTCTAACCGCAGAGCGAGCCAAGGAATACGTTACCGATTACTACTGCAAACACAACCTGATCATGGGCAGAGGCGAACATCAGGTGGGAGACGCCACCAACAGCACCACGTTTGCGCGCATCACCAACTTTGACGCACCGCAATATTTGCTGCTTGCGGGAAGTGACGAAAACGGAAACTGCGCCGTTAACGAATTGACCGAATTGTTTGCCGAATGCATCGTACCTGCATTCAAAAATCCGGTCGTGGTGGTACGCTACGTCAAAGGAATGGATCGATCAC
>JAZQYE010000263.1:0-11307 GCA_045633385.1 Eubacteriales bacterium
AATGCAGGGGAAGGCGTAGAACGCGCCCTTGGGCTCGCGGCAGGAGAGTCCGAGCTTGTTAAAGCCGTTGACGATCAATCGGCGGCGCATATCGTATTCTTCCTTCATGGCGGCAACGGCGTCGTCACCGTTGCGCAGGGCTTCGATAGCGGCGAACTGCGCGGTGGTGGGGGCGCACATAATGGCGTATTGATGGATCTTTGTGATCTGATCCATAATCGGCGCGGGACCGCAGGCGTAGCCAAGGCGCCAGCCCGTCATGGAAAAGGTCTTGGAAAAACCGTTGATCAGTACGGTGCGCTCCTGCATTCCGTCAATGGAAGCGATCGAAACGTGCGGCGCGTCACCAAAGGTCAATTCGGCGTAGATCTCGTCCGAGATGACCAGAATATTCGTTTCACGCAAGACGTCGGCAACGGCTTCGAGGTCTGCACGCTCCATAATACCGCCCGTCGGATTGCAGGGGTAGGGCAAAATGAGTGCCTTGGTGCGCGGCGAAATAGCGGCGCGGAGCTCCTCGGGGGTGACCTTAAAGGAGTTTTCTGCACGGGTCTCAATGATCACGGGCTTACAGCCGCACAAAGCAGTGATGGGCTCGTAGCAAACGTAGCTGGGCTGGGGAATGATGATCTCGTCGCCCGGAGCGGCAATGGCGCGAATGCAGGCGTCGGTCGCCTCGGAGCCGCCAACGGTCACGAGAACGTCGGTGGTGGCATTGTAGCGTACGCTGTATTTGCGCTCGACGTAACGGCAGATCTCCTCGCGGAGCTGCTCCAAGCCGCGGTTAGAGGTGTAGCGCGTTTTTCCGCTCTCCAAGGAGAGAATGCCTGCTTTGCGGATCTCCCAAGGGGTTGGAAAATCGGGCTCTCCCACGCCCAAAGAAATTACATCCTCCATAGTGTTGGCAATGTCAAAGAATTTACGAATCCCCGAAGGCTTGATGCCAAGCACCGTGGGGGAAAGGATCTTGCTGTAATCGATCATAACAGGTAGCTCCCGCGCTCGTCCTTGCCGCTTCCCAACAGCTCAACGTCCAGCTCCTTGTAGCGGCGCAAAACGAAGTGCGTGGCGGTGGAGGTCACCGATTCCATGGTGGAGAGCTCCTTTGCAACAAATTGTGCTACGTCGTGCAGGGTCTTACCCTTGACCACCACGTTCAGGTCGTAAACGCCCGACATCAAATAGACCGACTCTACCTCGGGGTATTTCATCACCTTTGCGGCAACGTCCTCAAAGCCAAGACCTGCCTTGGGCGTGACCTTGAGCTCGATGATTGCGGAGACGTAGGCGTTGTCGAGCTGATCCCAGTCGATGACCGCCTTGTAGCCGCGAATGAGACCCTCGCGCTCCATTTCAGCGATTTCGGTGCACACTTCTTCCTCGGTCATACCGAGCATTACGGCGAGGTCGGCAGGAGCGGTACGGGAATTTTTATTTAACAGCTTTAACAGTTTTACGTTCATTTTGTTATAATACCTTTCTATAGTTTGGATTCTCCGGGTACGCGGCGCAAAAAGCGGATCTCTCCCGCGTTGAGAGAGAGTTGACGAACCGGCGTATCCGTGACGCGGTCGATCCATTTGTCACACAGCGTAACCGTTTGCGTGCTGTTTCCAACGTTGGACACGCACAGATAGCATTCCTCGTTGACGAACATGCTTAGATAAACGTCCGCAGGAGGCGCCTTGGCGGTGAGTGTGCTCTTCTCAATGCAAAGGTATGCAGAGGAGCCCTCCTCAACCATGGAGCGGTAGAGCGCCAGCAGATCAAACCACTCGTTGCGCAGGATGGAATCGTCGGGTATCTTGGACCACTCGCTATAGACGTAAGGGCCGTTTGGATGCGACCGATGCCACGCGCGGATCTGCTCGTTGTAGATCTGCTCGTTATTGCCGGGATCGTTGACGTATTCCACCCCCGGCACAAAGGCTCGCTCGCCCGTCACGGGTCTGCCGTCGGTGCGGAGCAGGAATTGCATCATGGGGATCGCCATGGCGTAAAGTGCGCTCGCGTCCTGCAAAAAGCGGTAGTCGGGGCACGGGATGACGTAAGGGTCAAACGGCGCGGTCTGCAACAGATCTCTCGGCTGCGTGACGCATTCGCCCACCCAAAGATAGTCGTATACACGGGAGTGCGTTTTGGGAGCAACGCATTGCCCTTGATGGATCTTTACGATGCCGCCTCTCTCCTTGACCTCGCCGTAGATGCGCGCCAAAAGATCCTCTAAGTGCGGATCGTAATCGAGATAGCCGAATGCGGGGGCGCTTTTGCAACCGTAGCCCATATCGTTGTAGATACCGTCAAACTCGTAGTCCTCCATGATCCTATGCATACCACGCATGAGATATTCGTTCCACTCGGGGGATGCGGGATCGCAGCAACGGTAGCGGAAGTAGGAGGAATTCAGCTCGAATTTTCCGTTGGTGGAAAAGCGCTCGGTGAAATCGGGATCGCGCCAATCAAAAAATGCGCTTGAAAAATAAGGGAGAACCTTGATGCCGTATTGGTGGCAAAGCGCGATGAAGGCATGCAGACCCTCGGGGTCGTGTGAGGAATACTTGTCTGCGCCCAGCATACGCTGAGAGTCGTTCCATTCCTCGTGCAGTTGGATCAAGCCGACACCCTTGTGCGCGAGGGATGCGATCAGGTCGTGATCGTACTGCGTGGGGCGGATGGAAAACCGATTGGGATATTCCCCAAGATTGTAGATGACCTGCCCCGGGATATAGTTGTGAATACGCTCGCGGCGCAGGCACTTTTTGACATGTGCCTCGGCGTAGGCGATATGGTCAATCCTCTTTTTGCAGTCCTCCAATGACAAGCGCTTCATAAAATGATCTCCTTTGCTTTCGTTTGAGGTTTATTATAGCAAACCGACATTACAAAGTCCATTGCAGATCTTGCATTTTTTCAAGGAAAGCTTGCAGTTGTTGCGTTGTTTTGAAAGATTATTCCTCGATGATCTCCATCTTTTCAATCACAACGGGAGTGCGCGGAACGTCATCGAACCAGCCCATGCGCCCCGTGGGAACGGCGGCGATCTTATCTACCACCTCAATGCCCTCGGTGACCATACCAAAGCCCGCGTACTGACGGTCGAGGTAGGGCGCGTTCTGGTGCATGATGAAGAATTGAGAGGATGCGGAGTTGGGGTTTTGGGTGCGCGCCATAGAGAGCACGCCGCGCGTGTGCTTGAGATCGTTTTGGGGGAATCCGTTTGCGGCAAACTCACCCTTGATAGAGGGGGCATCCTTGTCGGCAAAGCCCTCGTCGTAGCCGCCGCCCTGGATCATAAAGCCGCTGATGACGCGGTGAAAGATCACGCCGCTGAAAAATCCGCTCTCGATCAAGCCAAGAAAGTTTTCTACGGTCTTGGGAGCCTTGTCGGGGTAGAGCTCTGCGGTAATTTCGCCAAAATCGCGAATGGTCATTTTAATTTTCGGGTTGTTCATGGTGTAAGTTCCTTTCTCAAATCAATACGGTATTTTAATTCGAATTTTCTAAATAAGCGGCGCGAAAGAGCTCGTCAATGCGCTCTTTTTTGCCGGAGAGGTGCAGGTAACCAAACAGCACCTCCATGCCCGTAGCGGTGCGGTAATCGCTGACGGTGGCGTTTTTGGGGACGTTGGTGTGCCCGATGTTTCTGCCGCGCTTAAAGTACGCCTCCTCCTCTTCGGTCAAAAGGGGCAGGAGATTTTTCATGGCTTGCGCCTGCGCCCCTGCGCGGACGTAAAGGAGCGCTTCCTTATTCAGGTGCGCGGAGGTAGAAAGACCAATGGAGATCAAGTGCTCGCGCACGCAAAGCTCCAAAACGCAGTCGCCAAGGTATGCGAGAGCGGGGGTGCTGATTTCACGAAGATCGATCATACCTGCTCCTCCTCGCCGTCGGTGTCACTGTCGGCATCCTTTTTGGCTTTGGCTGCCTTTTTTTCTGCCTTTTGCTCGGCTTTTTGTTCTGCCTTTTGTCGCTTGGCTTCTTCCTTTTTCTCTTGTTCCTCGCGCGTTTTTTCAACGTTGAGGTCGGGGTAGTGCGACTCCAAAAGGATCTGCACCACGTTTTTGAGGTAAGAGGACATAGCGGAAAGACCGAGCAGGAGGGTAAAGAAATCCTCCTCGTTCTCTGCGTTCAAGTCATTGCTTTGCAAAAACGAGTCGATCAAGCCGTTCATATCGCGGCGCTCGGTCTCTTTGATGTCCAGATAGCGCGTATAGACGCGCTCCAGGAGCTTGGCGTCGTAATCGGGCAGGGCGTACACGTTTTGCAGGATGCGCTTGATCTCGCCAATGGAGAGCGTGTTTTTCATTTCATACACCAACAGCATTTGCAAAATGTGCTCCTTGCTGTACTTTTTTCCTTTGATGGGGGAAAGGAGACCATCCTTGGAATAGTTGTTGATCATGGTTTTGGTCAATGCACGGTCCTCAAAGCGAGGCGAGCCTTCGCGGCGTTTATCGTCGGCAAGGCTGGTGATTTGGTCGAGGTAGAGATCGATCGACGGAATTTCGGCAGGATGCAGATCGGCATCGTGCACGGCTTCGGCGATCAAGGCTTCCATTTCGCGGTTATTCATGAAACAAAGCTCCCTTCGGCATAGAGATTCAAGGCGGCGGTTTGCATATCCGCTTGATATGTTTATCCATACTATTATAACGGATATTTTGAAAAAAATCAATAGCTTTGCAAAAGATTTTGACTTTTTTGGAGCGAGAGCTGTTGATTGTGGCAATGTGCGCGCCCTTCACCGCGCCGCCTTTTAAAAAAGTCGTTCGAAAACTTTTAAAAGGAGCTTGAGCGAATTTTTGAGTTGAGCTTTCTTTTTTCTTGCTTTTTATCGGCGTGTGTGTTATAATGAAAGCAAGAAAGGCGGTGCTGTTATGTTAAACGAGCTCGATCACGCTCCCGCTCCTGTTGCAAAAGCCGAAAAAGGCTTGCTTTGCTGCTTTGACCCCTCCCTTTGCTTTGAGTGGGCACAGGGCGGCTTGCGGATCTTTGTTCCTACGGTCAGCGGCTATATCAATTATAATCTTGTGCACTCCGTGCGCGCAGATATCCATTGCGATACGTGGCGCTTGGGCAAGGCGTTCGCCTTTGACGAGTGCCTGCAAAACGAGTTTGCTCTTACTCCCGACGGCGCCGAGTGGGATATGGCACTCCGCTTGGGTGGGCGTCCCGATTTTATCGGCGGCTATGCCCACGGCGACGAGGTATTTGAATCGATCTCGGCAGAGCTGGACGGAAATGCTGTGGACGTGACGAGTCTTTTGGAGCGGACGCCGTTTCAAAAACTCTGCATTGCGGTCTCCTCTACGGGTTACGACCCCAACGACTCGACGACGGCGGTGCTGAAGCATTGGAAGGAGTACGTGTTTGATGCCAACGGTGTTACTCTGCATCAGCGCGTGGAATGGCTTGGCGATTATACGCTCAACTACTCCTACATGGCAATGATGCCGCCGCTCAAGACCTTGACCGACCGCTTTTATACCAATGCCGACCCCGTCCCCAAGGAGGCGGTCACGCATTACGGTCGCACTCCGCACGCGACCGAGGCGGTCGTTTACGGTGAGGAGTCGGGCATTTCGTTTGTCATGTCCGTTCCGCGCTATCCGCACCTGACGGGCGGCGATCAATTTTCCATGACCGATAACGGCGGCAGACCCTACAACAAAATGTATTTTGTGCTTTGCAACGGTGCCCAGGCGCATTGCCGCGACGTATGGGAAACGACCACAACGTACGAGATTATCAACAAGGGCACCATGGTTGAAAAAGAGACGTTCGTGACCAAAGTTTTCCACAACTTCGATGCATAAAAACGCGCAAAAAGACGAAAAAACACGAATAAAAGCGATAAAATACAGGTTTTCCGCATTCTCCACACACTTTTCCACAATTTTATGCACTTTCCACAGCGCAACCTGTGGAAAACGAAAGGCGCACGAAAAAACTGAAAACACGGTTGAAAAACGTTGCGCGGTGTGCTATAATGGATATAGAAAGAGCACGAAAGGGAACGGCAAAATGAAGAATTACAACGCAGAGCTTGCGCAATTGGCGACGATATTTTATGACGTAGAGAACGTTAAAAACGAGCGGAGCTATCGCCGCGCGCTCAAAACGAATTTGGCGTTTTATGAATTGGAGACTGCCTACGCGCATCTGTACGCGGAAACGATGCCGCGGCAAGAAAGCCTTGCTTTTTTGCAGGATTGCGTTGCCCGTGCCGATCAAGAGGAGGAATCCTCGCGCAAGGAATTTTTGCGTGTTGCCGAGGGGCTTGGAATCACGCCCGACGATGCCGTGGCGCTGTTGGATATGCCTCTTGTTTTGCGCCCCGAGGGCAGAGATGCGTTCTTATCGTTTGGTAGCATTGCCGTGTGCGAGGGGCTGGTGCTTTGCGATACTTGCCTTACAGAGCCTATCGTCTATCTTCCGACCCACGTCGAGCTTTCCCAAAGCGACAACGGCTATTTGTTAGAGGCAGTCGGTGACGGAGAAGCTCCTATTGCGGTGCACTTTTCACGGGTCGAAAAACGGATTCTCCCCATTCACGCCGCTTGTGCGACCGACCATATCTTGTTTTCAATCGATACCCCGTGGGAGCTGTTGCGCCAATATGCCACGGGCATTTGCGAGCATATTCGTGCAGGGGTGGCAAACGAATCGGAGTGTGCCCTGCAACCCATCGTCTCCTATTTTGAGGACGGGGACGAGGCGACACTGCCGCAAGAGCTTTGCACGCTTGCTGCGCGACACGGTGCCGACGGCATCGTCAAAAAATACGCCAACAACCGTGAACGACTCTTTCGGGAGCTTTCACGCCAAAAATACGAGCCGATGTGGAGAGAGCTGTTTGCGGCGTTTGAGCGATCGCAAGCGGACTATCCGCAGGAGTGGGAGCTTTATGCCACACAGGCAGATTTTGAACGCCATAAAGCCTTTGTGAGCGCACAGATGCACGCGCGCGGATTTGAGGGGGAATATCCGCACTTTTGTAAGCGCGCCCCCTTTCGCCGCTTGAGCACGTTCTCCTCTTTTGGGGAGAGCTTTATTGTCGGTTTTGAAAAGCACGCCGTGCATTACGTCACCTGCCGCGCTGTTTATCTCGATCAGGGAGAGAAAAATGCATTGGGCGAAAAATATATTTGCGGCACCGTTTTTTGCAAGAGCGAGGACGAGCAAACAGATCTGTATTCCTGTATGTTCGACCGCCGCGGAAAGACGCACTTTTCCGAGGTCTATTCCTTTTCTTACGATCCCGCCGACGTCTTTGCGCGCACGCAGTTGGCTTCCGCCGCCGCCAAGAGCGCGGAGCTTCGACCGCTGACACGCGAGGAGCGGGGACTCAAACAGCATTTTTCCGCGCCGCCTATGACCTATCTCTTGATGGCGCTCTTGCTCGGCACGCTCTTTGGAGTAGGCATGACGCTTGGATTTATGCTCATCGAGCTGGTCTTCACGCTGCTGACCACGTGGTCGTTCGCGGCATTTTGCGAGCTGTTTGTAACAACGCCATGGTGGCTTATCGGCGTGGCGAGCGGCACGCTGTTTGCCATTCCCATGACCGTGATCGAGTATCTTGCCGCAAAAAAATAAGCGCATCTTGATACCGTTTGAATGATAGAATAGAGAAAGGAGATGCTTTTTGTATGCGTACCGTTGGAATTATCTGCGAGTGCAACCCGTTTCACGGGGGGCATCAATATCTGATCGACCGCGCACGAGAGAGCGGAGCGGATGCGATCGTTTGCGCTATGAGCGGTAACTTCGTACAGCGCGGTGAGGCGGCTGTGCTTTCTCCGCACGCACGCGCCGAGATCCTGATTCAAAGCGGCGCCGATGCCGTTTTGGAGCTTCCCGTTCCCTTTTGCACTTCTGGCGCGGAGTTCTTCGGCAGGGCAGGGGTCGAGCTTCTCGGTCGCCTTGGCGTCAACGAGCTTTGGTTCGGCTCGGAGAGCGGTGACGTGGACGCGCTGTGGCGACTGGCTGAAATAGCCGACAGCTCCGCGTTTGCCAAAGAGTATGCCAAACGCGCCGAGGGCGAGGGAGGCACGGCGAGCGCGTATTTTGAGGTGCTGACCGAGCTTGCGGGTGCCGATGCCGCTTGCGCTTCAAACGATATTCTCGGCATTTCCTATCTGCGTGCCATACGCAAGCTTGGGCTTCCCATTCGCCCCGTTACCGTGCGTCGGCAAGGGAGCGGATACGGCGAAAAGAGTCTTGTCGAGGGGCAATTCCCCTCTGCCACGGCGTTGCGCCGTGCATGGAAAGAGCAGGGCTTGTCCGCGCTCGGCGGTCATATCTCGTCTTTGACGATGGAGATCGCCGCAAGGGAGCAGGAGTCGGGCAAAGCACCCGCATCTCTTGCAAACGCGGCGGCGCTGGTGCTCGGCACCTTCCGTCTGACGCCACTTTTTGAGCTGGAGCAATACGCAGGGCTTGGCGGCGGCTTGGCGGGCAGGATCAAGGACGCGGCAGGGAGAGCGACCACGCTTGAGGAGCTGTACGCGCTTTCCGCTACCAAAAAATACCCCGATGCGCGCATTCGTCGCGGTGTGCTCGCCGCACTGTTGCGCTTGCGTGAGGAGGATCTGCGCGCGCCCGTAGGATATGCGCGGCTGTTGGCGGCAAACGCCACGGGCTGTGCGTTCCTCTCGTCGGTTCGCCGCACCGCGACGGTGGCGGTGGTCACAAGACAGACCGACGTTCCCGCATCCGACGAGGCGCAAAGACAGCTTGCATGGGAGCATAAAAGCGCACTTTTGTACGCGCTCTGCACGCCGATTTCAAGCGATGCAGGGGCACAATTGCGCCAATCTCCCCTGATTTTTGAAAACAGAACCGAAAAAAAGTAAAAAAATCGAAAAAAAGACTTGACAAGCGCATAAAAATCGTGTATAATTTGGAAAGATAATTTTGTATGGGAAAAACCACGCGATTTTATCTCTTGTTTACCGGTGGAGGGGGGGATATAAAATGGCAGAAATCAGAGTTAAGGAAGGCGAATCTTTGGATAGCGCACTTCGTCGCTTTAAGCGTGCAACCGCCCGTTCAGGCATCCTCACCGAGCTTCGCAAGAGAGAGCACTATGAGAAGCCGAGCGTAAAGCGCAAGAAGAAGTCTGAAGCAGCCAGAAACCGCAAGTACAAGTAATGTACGCGCAAAAAATAGGAGTCGACCAATCGGTCGGCTCCTTTTTTTACTTTTTTATTTTCTGTAAGCTCAATCAAGATCGATCACGTGATCTTGACTGCACATCACGACGTTTTGCTTGACCGTGCCGATCTCGTCCATCCAACGGCGGGTGATCACGGTTTGAAAGATGTCGCTGTCAAAGCCGCCGCCGCGGTCGTTGTTCCAAAGCCATTCGGGCGCGCACCAAATGCAAACCGAGGGGCGCACGAGCGCGTACACGTTCTTCTCGGCGCCGTCCTGCCCGTGGTGCGCCATTTGGCAGTAGTCGCTCTTGAGCGCCTCGCCGTGGCTTGCCACCAAGCGGTTGCCTGCCACAACGCCCGCGTCTCCCAAAAACAGCACGCTCTTGCCGCCAAGGCACATCCGAAAAACGGTGGAGGAATTGTTGACGATATCGTCGGTTACCTCGTCGTCATAGGTCTGCAAGATCTCAAAGGTCGCCGCGCCTACGGTGTAAACGTCTCCTGCGGAGACCGTGTGCACGATAGAGGCATACCGCGGCAGATTGCCGTAAAAGCGTGCCAGCGTGGGGGCGGAGCCTTTTTCGTATTTTTCAAAATATTGCACCGATGGAAAGCAATAATAGATCGCCGCGCAATCAAACGCATCGGCGTATTGCTCGTACAACGTGGCAAAGGCGTTGATGTGGTCGCCGTGTGCGTGCGTCAAAAACCAAGCGTCCACGTGCGGCTTTTCCGTGCCCGTTACGGTACGCAATTCGCGCAACAGCTTTTCGGCATCGTCGTCGTAGCCGCCGTCTATTACGATCACCTTTCCGTCCTCGGTGGTGATCACAAAGCTCATCATCTGCCAAAAGCCTTCGTGCGAGAGCATTCGAATTTGATTTTTCATAAAGAACCCCCTTGAATTGGTCTTGCCTCATTATAGCACACGAAGGCAGAATTTGCAAGGGGGTTTCTTCATTTATATATAAGGATCTTTTGAATGACGGCTACAGCAAATTTTGCGGCGAAAAGCTCTCCAACCGCCGCATATCCTCCACGGCGTCCCAAAGGAGTGCCAATGCGCTAAAGTAACCGTCAAGATCTTGTTGCACGGCGCAGACCTTCAGGAGTGTGATCTGCTCCGTTACGCGATCAACGGTCAAAAAATCGACCGTGAGGCTGACGAGCGGAACGTTTTTCTCCCAAAGCTCTTCCAGTCGGTCGATCTCCGCGACACTCTCGTCCGACTGCGGAGGCGGCAGAGCCTCTGCTTGTGCTTGCAGGGTGTCGGCGGTGGAGTTGATATAGGAGAAGTTGCAGGCGGTCGCCGCCAGTGTCAGGAGCAGGAGGAGCAAGGTTGCAATAAAGGATCTCATGATGATGCACCCCTCCCATTTCGGTCGATCCAATACAACGCCCCATCGCGGTTGGCGGTCACGCAAAACAGATCGCGCAAGCGCACGCCGCGCGAGGAAAGCTCATGGCAGAGCCAATCGCGGTTCTTTCCAATCATGGTAAGCCCCGCATCGTTGAACCGATGGCTGTTATAGACCACGTGCATCAGCCCTTGGTCGGCAGGGGATAAGCCGAGCTGTTCTGCCGTGGGCGGGGCATATTTTGCTTTTGGGAGCACGGTCAGCTTGCCGTTCTTTTCCAAAATGGCGCAATCGACATTTTCAAGATCGGCATATCCTTGTTGCCTGACCTCGCTCATCAATTCTTCTATCGAGAGTCTTGCGTCAAGCAGCGCACGGCGATCCAATACGCCGCCCTCCATCAATACCGTGGGCGTGGCGGAGAGCAGCTTTTTCAGCCGCGGAACGCGCAATAATAATAAGGAAGATATTACCTCCAGCGTCAACAGCACGACCATGGGCACCAGCGCGTGCGAGACGGGAATGGACGGGTCTGCGATCGGGAGCGACGCCACCTCGGAGAGCAGGAGCGTTGCGATCAGATCGGTCACCTCCAATTCTCCGATCTGACGCTTTCCCATCAGGCGCAGGGTGACGATGAGAAAAATATAGATCAAGACCGTGCGGATCAACAGTGTGAGCATGCGTGTAAAATACCTCCTGTGGGCAAACGGTAATGGTAGTTTCTCGGTGACGTTCACGGTTTATACAAATTTTTTGTACAAAGTGCAAAAAAATATTTTAAAAATTT
>JAZQYE010000264.1:0-9622 GCA_045633385.1 Eubacteriales bacterium
TTTTCAAACGTCCAATTTTTTAAATCGGTAGAAGAATATTGGAAATGCCGGTAATACACATCTCCGTCTTTATCGTATTCTCTCATTCTGAAGCAGATGATGTACTTTCCGTCTTCATAGAGAAAGTCGTATGCCTCGGTGCGGGACACCGTATACGTGTAATACTTGTCTGAATCGGACTGACGAACATAGGGACCGTCGGGGGGGAGTATAACGTTTGTCCAGGTTTTTCCGCCGTCGGTTGTAATGTTTGTGAGAAGTGATATGCAGTTATCAGTATAATTTTTCATAAATATGCATCCCACACTTTCATTCATCATTTTCGCACAGGTGATCTTATCCTTCCAGGTTGAGTAGGGAAGCTTTTCGAGCGGTTGACGGGTCCAGCTTTTGCCTCCGTCGGTCGTTTTGAGCAGAGTCACAAGCTCTGCGTCGTAAAATACGAAGGTATAACCGATTTGTTTGTTCAAAAAATTCTGTCTGCTAAAATACTCGCTATCCAAATCCTGTTCGAACGGAGATACCGATTTTTGCGGATGGACATCCGTTAAGGTCCATTCTTTAAAATCGGTAGAGGTGCATATAAACATGACCTTTTTTTCATTGTCCCCTTTTCCCAATAAGCGTTTTTCTCCTTTAAAGCTTGCTATGTATTTGTTCTCACGCACGACGATTTGGTTCAATTCAACAAAGTATTTTGAATCCGGATCTACGCAAGAAAAAGGCTGCAGCTGCCAGGTAGCACCGCCGTCGGTGGTGGTATAGATCTGATCTTTATGTGGGAGATCCTCTTTGGTGTAGACAAAAAAGCCGAAATCGCGTGTCAGGAGAAAATCCCATGTGTCCAAACGTCCGTCTGTTCCGCCAAAGGGCTCTCCTTTGGGACTCCAGGTTTTGCCCATATCGGTGCTTTCATAAACCTGAACGCGCCAATTGGCGTTTGGAGTGTCGGTGTCGGCTTTGAGATCATCGCTGTGCAGCATGTAAAATTTGTCCGGGCTGTAAAGGTTGTAATCGAGTCGCAGAGAGGAGGAAACATGGGTGTCCCAGTCAAATTTGTTGGTGTGACTTTCCACAATGGCACCGTTTCTGTCAATTTTCATCGTTATAACCTTTATCCAACGGTAACGGTCAATCAAAAAGGAGGCGTTAAATTGTGCCAAGACGTAGAGATAATCCTCTGTTACCAAAACGTCATATACAAAGGTTGCATTTGTCCCGTCGGTGAATTTCAATACTTGATCCCACTGCTCAATGTAATAGTAATCACAGCTGTCGTCCTTATCATCGTCACAATAAAATCTATATACACCTGTTCCGGAACGCATTTCATATCCTTGTAAGCCATCGGGAACGGAGGAGAGCGAGCAGGTGATGTTTTCTCCAACAACGGGATGCTCAAATTGAAGCTCCTCGTCGGTTAGCGTTTTTTGTGTTGTATCATTTGTATCAGTTTTGTCACTTGGCGTTGTGTTACACGCAGTGAGCGATGCGGTCAAAAGGGAGGCGGTGAGTAGCAGGGTGGTGATTCTTTTGTTCAATGTCATAAGCAATTTTCTCCTTCTTTTTTATTTTTGTTATTTGTCTTATCACGGTTCAGAATTTGACCGTAGGGAAGTGCAATGATTACGCCCAACAGCATAAGTCCCAGCCAGACGAGGATGAGTGCGCCCCAACCGATGGCGGTGGCGGCGTTGGCAAAGATGACGTTTGCCGCGGCGGCGGACATGTAGCTCAAAAAGTCCAAAAATCCCGTTGCCGAGGATACCATGCCCGTGTCACGCAGGCTGGGGCAATAACGGCTCCAAAGCATGGTCGCGGCACCGCCCGAGGACATGATCGCCAGCACGATGCACACGATGTTGAGCACCGGCAGGGCTACGAAATAGGTCAACGTAAAAAATCCGGCGGCGCTTGTAAACATGATGAGCACGGTCTTGTCCATGTTGCGCCCAAGTCGCTCGTAAATAAAAACGACGATAAAGGTGGTGGTGGAAATGGCAAGCGTTGCGGCGGTAAAAATGCCTGCCGACTCCTTTGCCGAAAAGTGGAGGTACTGCGTCAGATACGTGGGCAACCAAAAGACCACCGAGGTGCGCACCACGCCCGTGAGGATGGAGATCAGCGAAAACTTGACGATGCGATGACGAAGGAGCACCTTGACGTTTCCAAGCCCCTTTTTTTCGGGCTTGTATTGACCGTATCGGATGATGCCCTTGCGCTCGAACGCGGTAAAAAAGAGGATGCCGATGAGCGACATGCCGACAAGTACCGCACTGCTGACGGCAAATACGCTCTGCCACACCAAAAAGGAGGCGAGGAGCCCTGCCGCGGGAGAGCCGAAAAAGGAGGCAAAGGTGTAGCCGAGGCTGCAGCGCGTGGCGTGGATGGGGTCGGTGTTCTCGGATACGACCTTGGTCATGGGGCCGTAGATCATGGAGAGGAAAAAGCCCGTCATTGCGTACACGAGCATTGCCGCGTTTGGAAAGAGCGTCAAGCGTGAAAAAACAAAATTGGTCAAGCCTGCGCCGCAAAGCCCCGTACCAATCATCCATTTTGCACGGATCTTATCTCCGATCGCGCCGTTGATGAGTTGACCAAAGGCGTAAAATACAAAGTACAGCGCGGATATGCTTCCGATGTATTCCTCGGTGTATCCGCCCTCAACCATTTGAGGGGTAACCGCGCCCAAAATGTTGCGCGCAATGTAAACGGCAAAGTAAGAAACAGAGCAAAGGGAACCGATCATGATCGCGTGCTTTGCGTTTTGTGAGAACTTCATTTGATTTCTCCTGTCGTGGGGTTTGTTGATTACCATTATATCACAAACGGAAACGATTGTCGAGAGGGGTTGAAAAAAAGAAGAGAAAAAAATATTGTTGGGTGAGAGGGATTTTTGTGGGAAAATACCTATTGACATATCGATTGAATTGTGATATAATATTAAAGATAAAGAGAAGGTGATGCGAACGCCGTTCGGGCAGAATGGCGAACGGAAAAACGTCGCAACGCTTTTCTTGTCAATTTTGATGAAATGTGAAGGAGATGCAGATGATCTTTCGGAACGCAACGGTATGGACGCAAAACGGATTTGTAAAGCAAGATGCCATGTTTGAGGGCGGAGTGCTTTCTTTTTCCAATTGCCAAAGTGCCCCTGTTTTCGCTCCCGAAATGTCCGCTTTTTCCGATTGTCTCATTTTACCCGGCTTTTGCGACGTGCACGTGCACTTGCGCGAGCCGGGCTTTTGTTATAAAGAGACGATCGCAAGCGGCACGGCTTCGGCAGCAAGGGGAGGCTATACGGCGGTTTGCTCGATGCCGAATTTGAATCCCGTACCGGATTCAAAGGAACACTTACAGGTACAGCTGGATGCCATCGGTCGCGATGCGGCGATCGCGGTCTATCCTTACGGCTCCTTGACCGTGGATCAAGCGGGAGAGCAAATGGCAGATCTGGACGCCATGGCACCCGATACGCTCGGCTTTTCGGATGACGGAAAGGGCGTACAGAGCGAGGAGATGATGCGCGCGCTGATGGTGCGGGCTAAGGCACTCGGCAAAATCGTTGTGGCACATTGCGAGGATAATTCGCTGTTGCACGGCGGTTACATTCACGACGGCAAATATGCCGCCGAGCACGGTCACAGAGGAATTTGCTCCGAGAGCGAATGGGGACCCATTGCGCGTGACCTCAAGCTTGCCGAGGAGACGGGATGTGCTTATCACGTCTGCCATATATCGGCAAAGGAGAGCGTGGAGCTGATCCGTGCGGCAAAGGCGCGCGGCGTGAACGTGACCTGCGAGACCGCACCGCACTACCTTGTTATGAGTGATGCAGATCTTTGCGAGGAGGGTAGATTTAAGATGAATCCCCCCTTGCGCGACGAGAGCGACAGAGCGGCACTCGTCGAGGGGCTTTTGGACGGCACGATCGATATGATCGCCACCGACCACGCACCGCACTCCGCGGAGGAGAAGAGCCGCGGCTTGGAAAAGAGCGCGTTTGGCATCGTCGGATTGGAAACGGCGTTCCCGATCCTTTACACCAAGCTGGTCAAAACGGGGGTTTTGAGCCTTGAACGCTTGGTTGAGGTGCTTTGCATCAATCCGCGCAAGCGTTTTGGTATCTCGTCCGACGTCGGATTTTCGGTCTGGAACGTCAAGGACGAATACACGATCGATCCCACAGAGTTTGCAAGCATGGGACACGCCACTCCCTTTGAGGGCTGGCGCGTGTGCGGCAAAAACTTATTAACGGTCTATCAAGAAAAAACAGTATATAGCATAAAGAACACGGAGGAATAAGAACATGGCAAAAAGAACGGACATTAAGAAAATTCTGATCATCGGCTCCGGCCCGATCGTCATCGGACAAGCAGCCGAATTTGACTACGCAGGTACGCAGGCATGTCTGGCGCTCAAGGAGGAGGGCTACGAGGTAATCCTTGTAAACTCCAATCCCGCTACCATCATGACCGATACCACCATTGCGGACAAGGTCTATATGGAGCCCCTGACGCTGGAGTACGTTGCAAAGATCCTGCGCTATGAAAGACCCGATGCCATTGTTCCCGGCATTGGCGGACAAACGGGACTCAACCTTGCCATGCAGCTGGAAAAGAAGGGCATTCTCCGTGAGTGCGGCGTAGAGCTGTTGGGTACCAGCAGTGAGAGTATTGCACGCGCCGAGGACCGCGAGCTCTTTAAGGAGCTTTGCCAATCTATTGGCGAGCCTACCATTCCTTCGGAGATCACCTACTCCCTGGAGGAGGCAAAGGAAGCCGCAAAGCGCATAGGCTACCCTGTTGTTTTGCGCCCCGCGTTTACCCTTGGCGGTACGGGCGGCGGCTTTGCCAACGACGAGGCAGAGCTGATCGAGGTCGGTACCAATGCATTCAAGCTCTCTCCCGTACATCAGGTTCTGATCGAAAAGAGCGTAAAGGGCTATAAGGAGATCGAGTTTGAGGTCATGCGTGACTCCAACGACCACGCCATCACCATTTGCGGCATGGAGAACGTAGATCCCGTCGGTGTACACACGGGTGACTCCATCGTCGTAGCGCCGATCCTTTCTTTGAACGATCACGATCTCAAGATGCTCAACGACAGCGCGATCAAGATCATTCGTGAGCTGAAGATCTCGGGCGGTTGTAACGTACAGTTCGCGCTCGATCCCAACTCCAGCCAATACTATCTCATCGAGGTCAACCCCCGCGTATCCCGTTCCTCTGCTTTGGCATCCAAGGCGAGCGGCTACCCGATCGCACGTGTGACCGCAAAGATCGCCGTAGGTATGTCCCTTGAGGAGATCCCCGTAGCGGGCGGTACTGCCGCAGTTGAGCCTCGACTCGACTATATCGTATCCAAGTTCCCGCGCTTCCCGTTCGATAAGTTCACCACCGCATCCAACCTGCTCGGTACGCAAATGAAGGCAACGGGCGAGGTCATGGGCATTGGTGCTTCCTTGGAGGAGAGCTTCCTCAAGTCGGTGCGCTCCTTGGAGATCGGCGTTAACCACATCTACCACGCAAAGTTTGATAACATGAGCAAGGAGGAACTGTTTGCTTATATCAGCGAGTTCCACTCCGATAACATTTTTGCCATTGCAGAGCTGATCTACCACGGCGCTACGATCGAGGAGATCCACGAGATCACCAAGATCACCGAGCTGTTCCTGCAAACCATCAAGAACATTGTGGACATGGAAGAAAAGCTGCGCGTAAACGCTTTTGATCTCGAAGTGCTCACCGAAGCCAAGAAGATGGGCTTCTCCGACCAGTACGTGGCAAGAATGTGGAAGTGCACCGAAATGGAGGTTTACAACTTCCGTTTGGAAAAGAAGCTCATTCCCGCATTCCGCATGGTAGATACCTGCCATACCAACGCGTACATTCCGTATTTCTATTCTTCCTACACGGGTGAGAATGCATCTATTCTGACAAACAAGAAAAAGATCGTTGTGCTTGGTGCAGGACCTATCCGTATCGGTCAGGGCGTTGAGTTCGATTACTCCACCGTACACGCCGTACAGACCATTAAGCGCGCAGGCTACGAGGCGATCATCATCAATAACAACCCCGAAACGGTTTCTACCGACTATACCACCGCAGATAAGCTCTACTTTGAGCCTCTGACGCCCGAAGACGTGATGAACATCATCAACTTTGAGCAGCCCGAGGGTGTAATCGCTTCTCTCGGCGGTCAGACCGCTATCAATCTGGCGCAGCCCTTGATGAATCGCGGCGTTAAGATCATCGGTACCGATTGCGAGGCGATCGACCGTGCCGAAAACCGTGATAGCTTTGAGCGCATTCTGGAGGAATTGAACATTCCTCAGCCGCAGGGTAAGGGCGTTACCACCATTGAGGACGGCGTGGCAACCGCCGAGCGCATCGGGTACCCCGTATTGGTTCGTCCCAGCTTCGTATTGGGCGGACGCGCAATGCAGATCGTTGCAAACGAGGAGCAGTTGCGCAAGTACCTCAAGACCGCGTTCGATATCGATGCAGATAAGCCCGTTTTGGTTGACCACTACATTCAGGGTAAAGAGGTCGAGGTCGATGCCATCTGCGACGGACGCGACGTATTCGTTCCCGGTATCATGGAGCTGGTTGAGCGCACGGGTATCCACTCCGGTGACTCCATCAGCGTTTACCCCACCTTCAGTATTTCCGATAAGGTCAAGGGCACCATTTTGCAGTATGCAAAGAAGCTCGGCCTCGGTATCGGTATCGTAGGTCTTTATAACATTCAGTTCATCGTTGATAAGAACGATAACGTCTTTATCATCGAGGTCAACCCGCGTTCTTCCCGTACCGTACCCTTCCTTTCCAAGTCCACGGGCTATAGCCTGGCAGACATTGCAACCGAGGTCATTCTCGGTAAGAGCCTGAAGGAGCAGGGCATCTTTGACATTTATCCTGCCGAAAAGAAGCGTTGGTACGTTAAGGTTCCCGTATTCTCCTTTAATAAGATCCGCGGTCTTGACGCATACCTCTCTCCCGAAATGAAGTCCACCGGTGAGGCGATCGGCTACGACGATAAGCTCAACCGTGCATTCTATAAGGCACTCCAGGCATCCGGCATGAAGCTGCAAAACTACGGCACCGTGCTTGCCACCATTGCAGATAAGGATAAGGAGGAGGCTCTGCCTCTGATCCGCCGCTTCTACAACCTCGGCTTTAACATTCAGGCAACCGAGGGCACCGCGGCGTTCCTCAAGGCAAACGGCATCCGCACCCACGCGCTCAAAAAGATCAGCGAGGGCAGTGATGAGATCCCCGAGGCTATGCGCCAGGGCTATATCGAGTACGTGATCAACACGCGCGATATCGGCAGCGTAGAGCAAATGCAGGACGGTCAGGAGATTCGCCGTTGCGCAACCGAAAACAACGTCAACCTCTTTACGGCACTCGATACTATTCGCGTTCTGCTTGACGTATTGGAGGAGACCACGCAAACCATTTCCACCATCGACGCTTGAGCGGGAGAGGAGAGAATGGCATGAAGCAAGGCTTGTTTCAGATCCTTGAAAACACACACCTGACCGAAACGGTTATGAAGATGCGCCTGTCGGGCGACACCTCGGCAATTACCGCTTCGGGTCAGTTCGTCAATATTCTTTTAGAGGGACAGTTTTTGCGTCGCCCCATTTCGGTATGCGATTGCGAAGACGGCGTCCTCACCCTCCTTTACAAGATCGTAGGGAAGGGAACCGAGCAGATGAGCCTGTTGCAACCGGGCGAATGCTTGGACGTTCTCACGGGGCTTGGCAACGGCTACGATCTTACTTTCAGCGGCGACCGCCCGATCCTTTTGGGCGGCGGCGTTGGGGTACCGCCCCTGTATATGCTGGCAAAAAAGCTGTTGGCACAGGGCAAAAAGGTCACCGTTGTGCTGGGCTTTAACACCGCCGACGAGGTCTTTTATGAGGAAGAGTTCCGCGCGCTTGGCTGTGAGGTGCTGGTGACCACCGTGGACGGAAGCCGCGGCATCCGGGGCTTTGTTACCGACGCGATGAAGGACGTTGACTATACTTACTTTTACACCTGCGGTCCCGAGCCGATGCTCAAGGCGATCTATCGCGCCTCCGCTACATCGGGACAGTTCAGCTTTGAGGAGCGCATGGGCTGCGGCTTTGGCGCGTGCATGGGCTGCTCCTGCAAAACGATCACGGGCTACAAGCGCATTTGCAAGGAGGGACCCGTGATGAAAAAGGAGGAGATCTTATGGCAGAATTAAAGGTTACGCTGTGCGGCATCGAAATGGATAACCCCATCATTCCCGCAAGCGGTTGCTTTGGCTACGGCTACGAGTTTGCCGAGCTGTACGATATCAACTGTCTTGGTACGTTCTCCTTTAAGGGGACGACTAAGGATCCCCGCTTTGGCAACCCCACCCCCCGCATTGCGGAATGCACCGCAGGCATGATCAATGCCGTAGGCTTGCAGAACCCCGGTGTGGAAAAGGTGATCTCAGAGGAGCTTCCCAAGCTCAAAAAGTGCTTTTACAAGCCGGTTATGGCAAACGTCAGCGGCTTTTCGGTAGAGGATTACGCATACACCTGCGAAAAGCTTGACAAGGAGGAGCAGGTGGGATGGCTGGAGGTCAACGTTTCGTGCCCCAACGTGCACGGCGGCGGCATGAGCTTTGGCACACAGCCCGAGGCGGCGGCAGAGGTGACACGCGCTGTGAAGGCTGTGACCAAAAAGCCGGTCATCATCAAGCTTTCCCCCAACGTTACCGACATCGTTTCCATTGCCAAGGCGTGCGAGGAGGCAGGTGCCGACGGCATCAGCCTGATCAACACCCTTTTGGGTATGCGCATCGATCTGCGCAAAAAGGCACCCGTGATCGCCAACAAGATGGGTGGATTTTCGGGCAGTGCCATTTTCCCCGTAGCGGTGAGAATGGTGTATCAGGTCGCACACGCGGTCAAAATCCCCGTGGTTGGCATGGGCGGCGTTACCACCGCCGAGGACGTGCTGGAGCTGATGATGGCGGGGGCTACCGCCGTTGAGGTTGGTGCGGCAAATCTTGTCAACCCCTACGCATCACGCGACATCGTGGCAGATTTGCCCCGCGTGATGGAAAAATACGGCATCAAGAGCTTGTCCGAGATCATCGGCGCTGTAAACTGATGCAAACTGATTGATTTAGAACGAACGAAAACAGGAGATACAGAACTATGGGAAAAGACGTTATCATCGCGTGTGATTTTGACAGCGCGGAAAAAACATTTGCATTTTTGGAACAGTTCACCGGCAGAAAGCCGTTTGTAAAGATTGGTATGGAGCTTTACTATGCCGAAGGCCCCTCCATCGTGCGCGAGATCAAAAAGAGAGGACACAAGATCTTCCTCGATCTCAAGCTCCACGATATCCCCAACACCGTAAAAAAGTCGATGGCGGTTCTGTCTCGCCTTGACGTTGACATGACCAACCTGCATGCGGCAGGCACCTGCCGTATGATGGAGGCTGCCATCGAGGGGCTCACCCGTCCCGACGGCACCCGTCCGCTCCTCATCGCGGTCACGCAGCTCACCTCTACCGATCAGGAGAGCATGGAGAACGACCTTTTGATCAAGGAGCCCATTGCAGACGTGGTTATGCACTATGCTTCC
>JAZQYE010000265.1:0-11724 GCA_045633385.1 Eubacteriales bacterium
CAGCGTGCCCCCTATATGTGGGCGGGCGACCAATGGCGTCAGTACGAATGCTTGGAGTGGCACGTATCGGCGGTGCTTTCCTCGGGTCTTTCGGGCGTTCCTTACATGAGCTACGATATGGGTAGCTATAAGTATGGAAAAGCATCTACCGATATTGCATACGAGGCAGGCGTATTCGCTCGCTCGGTGCAGTTTACGGCGTTTACCATCTGTATGCAAACGCACGGCTGGGTCAGAAGTCCGTACCAATTTGCCGAAGAGGATCCAAAATATACCTACGTTACCGATATTTATCGCGCGTACGTCAAGCTGCATGAGGTGCTCACGCCTTACATTACCGAGTATTGTGCCGAGGCGTCCTCCACGGGTATGCCCGTGATGAGACATTTGGTACTGCATTGGCAGGACGATAAAAACGTTTACGATATCAGCGACGAATATATGTTTGGCGATGCGTTTTTGGTTGCTCCCGTTCTCACAAACAAGACCGTGAGAGATATTTATCTGCCCGAGGGCAAGTGGATGGACCTGAACACGGGTGAGATCCATACCGTTGGTAAGGATGGCATGGAGCTGAAGGATTACAAGGTAGCCATTACACAGCTCCCCGTATTCTACAATATGAATACAACTTCTCAAACGGCAGAGGATATCCTGCCCGCCATCGAGGAGATCTTCGAGTACCTTGGCACCATCCAAGCAACACTCGGTTGATGATAAAAAACAAAAGCAAAAAGGAGGATTCAAATTTGAAAACAAAGCTTTTGGCAGTCATGCTTCTTTTGACCATGCTGCTTGGCGTATTCGGATGTGGCTCAAGCCAATCTGAAGAAACCACCACAGATGATCAGACCGAAAGCACGACCGACCCCGGGCAAACGATCCTGCCCGAGAACCTGTTGACTTTGGTCTCCGATGACATCAAGGATTACGCCATCGTCTATCCCAGCGCCGCAAAAACGAACGGTGCAAAGGTAGCCGCCGAAGCGATCCGCGATTTCATTGCCCAAAAGACAGGTGTGACCCTGGAGCTTAAGAGCGACGCAAGCGTTGCGGGCGAGCGCGAGATCCTGGTCGGCAGAACGAGTCGAAGCGTAACCATCGACGTTGAAAGAGAATACAACAAGCTGGCAGATGGCGATTACGTCGTAAAGGTAATCGACAGCGCGGTTTGCGTATTCGCACTGAAGGATCAATCCATTGGTGATGCGGCATCCTATTTTATGAACCGCGCACTCTTTTTGGATGAAGAAAACGACCGCTTGGCGATCGACAGGACCCTGAACGTGCACTACTCCACAGCAGATGCAAAGGCTGTTGCAATTACCCAAACGACCGAAACCGAGCTGCACTTCTCCCTGAATCCCGGTGCGGTCAACGAGGTGTTCTGCCGCTTGACCTACACGGGTAACGGCGGTTGGAGAATTCAGACCAAGACCACTGCCTCCGCAGATTTTGACGACATCGGCGCTTCTCAACGTCTGTCTCTCTATCTCGAGGAGATACCTGCGCTCAACGTAGAGCCCATTACTGCTGTCACCAACGGTAACATCATAACTGTTACCGAGGCGGGTGGAACCAAGGTGGAGCTCAACACTCGCAAGTTCAGCATGGACTTTTACAGCAAGACGGGCGAGCTTTCCGCTACCGTTACGGGCATTGCCTCCAACGCAAGCGGAAGCGTGATCAGCGGTTCTCTTTTGGAGAACGAGGCGATCTTCGGTACGGGCGAGCGCTTCAACTCCGCAAATCAGCGCGGAAACACCATTGAGATGTATTCCTACGATATCTGGTCGCAGGCAAGAGCGTGCTACATGGTCATTCCGTTGCTGTGCTCCTCTCGCGGCTCGGGAATCTTTATCAACCGCTACGAGTATATGAACATAGACCTTGGCAAAAAGGATGACGAGGTATGGAGTGCGGACATCCCCTCCACCCCCATCGATTGCTACGTCTTTGCTACCGATACCATTGCAGAGGTACTCAAGGGCTACAGCGATCTTTCGGGTTACGCAACGCAACCCGAGGAGTGGACATACGGTATGCTGATGTGCCGCTTCAGCTCCGACCTCTCTCGCCGTTGGGGATGGGAGATCACCAGTCCCACCCTTGGCAGAACCGAGGGCGTTTACGACTGCATTGCAAAAATGGAAGCATACGACCTGCCTTGGACGGGCGTGCTTGCCGAGGGCTGGGGTCCGTTCAATGCAGGAAAGCATGAGGAGCTCAAGGAGCTGTGCGATTACGTGCACTCGCTCGGTAAAAAGTTCCTGGTTTACATTCGCGTAGGCGATCCTGCAACCCGCATCTCCGGCTACAATCAAAAGTATCTGGTGACCGGAACCGACGAGCTCGGTACCACCATCACTAATTTACCCTTTGTTTCGTCCGGTGTTATCAACCCCGACGTAGGAACTGCAAGCAACGTTTGGCCTTATCTCGATATTACCAACCCCGCCGCAGTGGAGTGGTACTTCAACGATTTTTGGCCTTACCTGACCCAAGAGATCGGCGTGGACGGCTGTAAGATCGACTTCTGCGAGGTCATGCCCGAAAACTACGAGCTCAACTACTACGACGAAAGTCAAACCACCGCAGGCTCTCACCATTGGTATCCCACCGCATTCTGCGTCAGATTCTTTGAAATGCTGCAGGAAAAGGCAGACGGCGGTATGAACTTCAGCCGTGGCGGCGGTATCGGCTCTCAGCGCGCTCCCTATATGTGGGCGGGCGACCAAAAGAGAGTTTACGAGTCTCTCAAATATCAGCTCACCTCCGTTCTTACCTCCGGACTTTCCGGCGTGCCCTTTATGAGCTACGATATGTCGGGCTACCATCTGGGTTCTTACAACTCTCAAGAACACTACAATAATAAAAAGATCCAGCAGGAGTCTATCGTCTTCCTGCGCGGTACGCAGTACACGGCATTTACGCTTTGTATGCAAACACACGGTAACGTTCGTCGCGCTTACGACTTTGCCGAGTGGGAGCGCTACTACGTCAAGGGTACCGAGGTTATTATGGACTACGATAACAGCGGTAACGTAGGAGGTGTCAACAGCAAGGATCAATGCTTTGTCATATACCAAAACAGAAACATTCCCGTGTATAAGGATGCCATCGGTCAGTACATCACCCTCAATAACGAAAAGGTTTATTTAGAGGTAGTAGTGGATACCTCCTACTCTTGGGTAACCGATATTTACCGTGCTTACACCAAGCTGCACGAGGTGCTTACCCCCTACATCACCGAGTACACCGCGATCGCTTGTACCGAGGGCATGCCCGTGATGCGTCACTTGATCCTGCACTATCAGGACGACGCGCGCGTGTACAACCTTGAGGACGAGTATATGTTTGGCGATGCGTTCCTTGTAGCTCCTATTCTCACCGACAAGACCACCCGCAACATCTACCTGCCCGAGGGCAAGTGGAAGGATCTGAACACGGGTGAGATCTACACGGTAGGAAAGGGAGGAATGGATCTGACCAACTACAGCGCAAAGATCACCCAGCTCCCCGTATTCTATAACATGAATACCGATTCCGAAACGGCAGAGCAGCTTCTGCCCGCAATCACCGAAATCTTCGAGTATCTTGGTACCATTCAAGCTACACTCGATTGATCAATAACCCTAAAACACAAGGAGGAATTTTATTTTGAAAACCAGAATTCTGGCGATCGTTCTTCTGTTGACCATGCTGCTCAGCGTATTCGGCTGTGGCGGCAACAACGAGGAAGAAACGACCACTGAGACCCCCACAGACAATGAGCAAAACGAGGAATACGTACCCACCGGCAATTTCGTTTTGCTGGCGGGCGGCGGTGCTCCCGCATATCAAATCGTTTTCCCCGCAAAGGACAGCGAAGCCGAGCAGGTTGCTAAAGATCTGCAAGACGCGATCAAGACCAAGACCGGCGTTGAGCTCCCCGTTATCTTTGATGGCGGCGAGACCTCCGATTACGAAATTCTGATCGGTAACGTAGCCCGTCTGGAATCCCGCGATTTCGTTTCCGCAAACAAGCTTGGCACACAGGATTACGCATTTGCGTTTATCAATAACAAGCTTTGCCTCGCGGCAGAGAACGCGCAGGCAGCTGCATTTGCAGTTGAGTATTTCCTTGCTAAGATCGCAGTATTCGATAACGTTGCAGGAACCTTTGGTGTGCATGACGGACTCAACCTTGTTATTCGTCCCGGCGATGCAGGCTCCGTAACCGTAACCAAGCAGGATGAAAACTACGTTTATTTCTCCATTAACGCAGGTACGCCTCAGGAGGCGATCTGCCGTATCTCCTACACCGGCGGCGGTGCTTGGAGAATTCAGACCAAGAACAAGGTTGGCGATGAGTTCGAGGATATCGGCGCATCTCAGCGACTCTCCCTCTCTTTGGGTGAGACTCCCAACCTCAATCTGGAAAAGATCACCGTTGTAACCGAGGGCAACCTCGTTACCATGACCAGTGCCGACGGAACCAAGGCACAGCTCAACACCAGATCCTTCAACTTGGATTTCTACTCCGCATCCGGCAAGCTTGCAAACACCGTTACCTCCATTACCTCCAATGCAGGCGGCAGCTACATTTCGGGTAGCCTGCTTCCCGACGAGGCAGTATTCGGTACGGGTGAGCGCTTCAACGGCGTAAACCAGCGCGGCAAGTACATCGATATGTACACCTACGATATTTGGAGTAAGGCAAACGCTTGCTACATGGCAATCCCGCTTCTCTCCACCTCTCGCGGTTCCGGTATGTTCATCAACCGTTACGAGCGTATGTTCCTGGATCTGGGTAACAGAAACGAGGACGTTTGGGCAGCACAGATCGAAGGCGCAACCATGGACTGCTACATTTACGCAACCGATAAGATCGCAGACGTCATCAAGGGCTACAGCGACCTCTCCGGTTACGCAGAGCAGCCCGAGGAATGGACGTACGGTATGATCGTATGCCGTTACTCTCCCGACCTGAGCCAAAAGTGGACCTCCATGATCGCACCCAGCGAGGACGGCAGAGGCGAGGGCGTTTACGACAGCATCGCAATGATGGAAAAGTACGACCTGCCCTGGACGGGTATCCTTGCAGAGCCTTGGAGCTATCCCAGCTCTGCAAAGCATAAGGATCTCAAGGAGCTGTGCGATTACGTACACTCTCTTGGTAAAAAGTTCCTCGTTTACATGGCAGTCGGTAGTGCAAGCAACAGTATGGCAGGCTACACCGAGGCTTATATGCTCCACATTCAGGTAAACGGCAAGTCCACCATTCAATTGCCGCAGGTTACCTCCGGCGTTCCAAACCCCGACGCCGCAAACCAGGCTACCAAAACGCGTGTTTATCTCGATATCACCAATCCCGAGGCAGTAGAGTGGTTCTTCAACGACTATTGGGATTACCTCTCCAATGACATTGGTGTAGATGGTTGTAAGATCGACTTCTGCGAGCAGATCCCCGAAAACTACGAGATGCTGTACTACGATGAGGATCAGCCCACGGCAGGCTCTCACCACTGGTACCCCGCGGCATACACCGCAATGTTCTTTGAAATGCTCGATCGCAAGGCTGACAGCGGTATGAACTATACCCGCGGCGGCGGTATCGGTGCACAACGCGCTCCCTATATGTGGGCAGGCGACCAGTTCCGTGGCTGGGATTCTCTCGGCTGGCAGGTATCCGCTGTTCTGTCCTCCGGTCTTTCCGGCGTTCCTTACATGAGCTACGATATGTCCGGTTACCAATACGGCTCCATGTCCACCGCGATCGAGTATGAGTCCAAGGTATTCATCCGCGGCACGCAGTTTACGGCATTCACCATTTGTATGCAGACCCACGGTAAGGTACGTACGCCTTACAAGTTTGCAGAGGAAAGTCCTCAATACGCTTACGTAACCGACCTCTATCGCGCATACGTCAAGCTGCACGAGCTCCTCACCCCCTACATTACCGAGTATTGTACCGAGGCATCGACCACGGGTATGCCGGTCATGAGACACATGATCTTGCATTGGCAGGATGATAAGAACGTTTACGACATCGACGACCAATATATGTTTGGTGACGCATTCCTCGTAGCTCCCGTACTCACCGACAAGACCACCCGTAACATCTACCTGCCCGAGGGCAAGTGGAAGGATCTGAATACGGGCGAGATCTACACCGTTGGTAAGAACGGTCAGCAGCTGAAGGACTACCAGGCAGGTATTTCGGTTCTTCCCGTATTCTTTAACATGAACACCACTTCCGAGACCGCAACTCCCGAGCTGATCGAGGGTATTGAAGAGATCTTTGCATACGCAAAAGATGTTGCAAAGGGCAAATAATTTAGGAGGATAATGACATGAAAAAATTACTGATTGCATTGTTGCTGATCGCTGCAATGGTTCTTGCTTTTGCCGCTTGTGGTGGTGATGGCAGTGAGACCACGACCGATGAGCAAACCACCGAGCCTCCCGTAGAGACCGAGGCACCCGCAGTTGAGCTGCAAATCCCCGAAGGAACCACCGATATTGACAAGGAAGCCTACAAGGGCGACACCACGCTTGTTAATATGATCATTCCCGAGGGCATCAAGAAGATCCAGGACTCTGCATTCGAGGGCTGCACCTCTCTCAAAAAGGTAACCCTTCCTTCCACCCTCAAGGAGCTCAACATCAACTCCTTTGCAGGCTGCACCTCCCTTGAGGAGATCGTTGTTCAATCCGAGATCAAGTACGTTCACTCCTCCTCCTTCAACAACGCGCCCGTTACCAAGGTCGTTGTTGCGGCAGGTGTAGATGATATCGGAAACCTGTTTTTGAGAAACTTCCCCCAACTGACCACCGTTATCATCGGTGACGGTGCAACCTCCCTGGAGAACATCTCTATGATGGAGTGCAAAAAGCTGACCACCGTTCAGCTCCCCTCCACGCTGACCACCCTTTCTTCCAAGTGCTTTAAGGATTGCAAGTCTCTTACCGCAATCGATCTGCCCGCATCCGTTAAGAAGATCGGTGACGAGGCGTTTATGAACTGCACCTCTCTCAAGGAGATCGTTATCCCCGAGGCTGTTACCGAACTCAAGGACAGAGTATTCAAGAACTGCACCTCTGCAACCGTTATCTCCTTTGGTAAGATTACCAAGATCGGTGAGGACGTATTCTCCGGCTGCTCCTCCTTGGAGACCGTTGCTATCCCCTCCAACATCAAGACCTTGAGCGCAGGCACCTTTAGAGACTGCCACAACCTCAAGAGCGCAGATATCTCCTCTCTGACCGTTATTCCCGAAAGACTGTTCTTCAATTGCTATGCACTTACCGACGTAAAGCTCTCCAAGAGCATTACCGAAATCGGCAAGGAGGCATTCCGTAACACCGGTATCACCGCCTACGATTTCCCCACTACGCTGACTACCATCGGCGATTCTGCATTCCAGGGCTCCAAGCTCACCAAGGCAGACATCAAGGGCGTTAAGGTTATCGGCGACTACGTATTCAAGGATTGCACCGAGCTCAAGACCGTTACCCTTCCTTCCGACCTGACCTCTATCGGTATGTATGCATTTTACAACACCGGTATTGAGACCATCGCTCTTCCTGCAGGCATTACCACTCTGCCTACCAACGTATTTGCAAAGTGCACCTCTCTTAAGAGCATCGATCTGAACAAGGTAACCTCTATCGGCTTCCGCGCATTCGAGGGTTGTACCTCTCTCAAGACGGTTGATCTTGGTGACGTTACCGAGATCGGCGGCTACGCATTCATCAGATGCTACGCACTGGAGACCATCGATCTGACCGGCGTAAAGCTCGTTAAGAACGATGCGTTCCACAGCTGCACCTCTCTCAAGTCCGTAAACCTCGGCAACGATCTGATTGCAATCGAGGATAGCGCATTCTTCAACTGCGGTAAGTTGACCACCGCTACCGGCTCCTTGACCAACCTCAAGCTGCTCGGTTGCCTGAACACCAGCTTGACCGACGTTCAGGGTCTTACCGTTCCCGCAGGCGTTAACTCTCTGCCCAACTACGACGAGATCTATCAGGCTCTCAAGGACTTCAGCAACAGCTACAAGTCCGATTACGAGCCCTACGAGCCCGCATAATCAACTAAATAAACCAAGGGAGCTGAGTCAACTGACTCAGCTCCCTATTTTGAAATATTTGAAAATGGTTTCGAAACCTCTAAAACTTTTTGTAGAGGGGCAAGGAAGACGAACCGGGCGTTTTTGCGTTCATTTTTTATTTACAACCAAAATCGTTCAAAGCAGCCGTTTTTTTTGAACGATTTGCAAATGGATTTTTTGTTCGTTCAAGTTTTGTTTATGTTGCACAAAAAAATGCATTCTTTTTTGTACAAAACGCCAATTGACATTTTTTGAGATTTGCTGTAATATTATTATGAAGATTTATCGGTACGTCTATGCACCGAGGGTCTATTATTAAGGAATGTAAGGAGAACAAAGATGAAACTTGCAATCAGAATTTTGCTGTTATTGCTGGTTTGTTTGATGGTAGTGCCCACACTTGCCGCTTGCGGTGGGGAAGAGCAGGAAACGACCACCAATAAAACCGACGTTAACAACAAACCCAACAAAGATCCGGACCAAACCACCTCCGGTGACGGAACACAAAAAGATCCCAACTACATTGCTCCCATTGATATGGATGGCTACGTTTTCAAGGCTTTGGTTCGTTCCAAAGACGTTGGTAGCAACACCATCGAAAACGGTAACGCCGGCTTTTCTACCGAGGACTTTTGGGTAGCGCAAGAGAGCAACGATGCACTTTCTTTTGCCGTTTATATGCGTAACATGAGCATTCAAGAGGATTTCAACTGCCGTATCGCTCAGATCGATCAGCACGAATCCATGTATCAGCAACTGAAAGATGCTTTCCAGAATAGTGAGACCTACGAAGCAACCGTCATTTTGGCAAAGCATGCAGCGGCTGCGGCAACCTCCAATCTGTTGCGTGATATCAACGCCATGGAGTATATCGATCTGACCAGTGCATCCTACGACCAAAACTCCATTCGTGAGCTTTCCATGGGTGGCAAGCTCTACTACCTCAGCGGAGACATGAACATTTCCACCATGGATAACGCAAACGCAAGCGTTGTTAACATGGTTCTGTTCAACTCCCTCAAGGATGCGTTTATGGAAGCATACAACGACGAGCTCTTCACCGACCCCTACGCAATGGTTGCAGAGGGTGTGTGGACCATGGATAACCAGTTGACCATGGCAGAGATCGCAAACGTGGACGTAAACAAGGGTGACGGCGCGCTTAGCCACAAGAACGGCGATACCGTAGGTTACTTCCAATACGGTGCCGCTCCGTTGTACTACTTCTACGCATCCGGTGCGCGTATCAGCCAATTGGACGAGGACGGCTACCCCGAAATCGTTATCAAGGACGATCTTGCACACGACACCTACGATTTCCTTTACAAAGAGTACAACACCATTTCCAAGCCTTGGATGCCTCGCGGATTTGAGTCCGACCGCAGACCCGCGGTTCTTTCCGGTCAGGTTCTCTTCTTCGATTACCTCCTTTGGGACGTTAGAAAGACCCTGTACACCCAAGCCGAGTTTGAGTACGGTCTGCTTCCTCTGCCTATGATGGAGGCGGGTCAGGATAGATACTACTCCACCATGTACTTCCAAAACTGCGTAAACCTGTGGGCAATGCCCGCTATGTGCGCAAACCAGGAGTATTCTCAGCGTATGCTGCACATCATGGCTGTTTATTCCTCCAAGAAGGATTCCACCATGGATGCTTACTACCAAAAGACCATGTACATGACCGTTGCAATCAACCCCGGCTCTCGTGAGGCGTTGAATACGGTTAAGGGCTCTTTGGTATATGATATTGCTCTGCTGTACGATTGGGGCGGATACACCGACGTTCTCCTTGACATCGGTACCGCAACCTCCAACCAGTACGCAAACCGTACCTCAAACATCGATGCGGCTACCGCCGAAATGGAACTTACCCTCGAGAAGTTCAAGAACCCCGAGTTTGTTCCCGAAGAGTAATTTGTAAACCAGACTTTCCGTGGGAGGGACTTTTACCAAAAGTCTCTCCCACTTCCTTTTCAAAAACTCCAAAAGTTTTCCTTTCAAATCATTTGCAAGGGTTGACAAACGGGGAGAGGTTTGGTATAATGATGATGGTGCAAAAACGAGCACCGTAGAATTGAATAAAGGAGAAAAACAATGAAAAGAACAACACGTATTCTGGCATTCGTGCTGATGCTGATGATGGTTCTTCCGTTGGTCTCGATCTCTACGTTCGCGGCAACGGAGCCTGCATACGGCAAGCTGGATGCAAATTCCTTTGAAACGGGAAAAACGTTGACCACGGCAGACGGCTTTACGCTTGTTGCTCCGTTCAACAAGGTCGTTGAAAGAGATGGACGCAAGGTCATTCGCTTGCCCATTCTCTGCACCGATACGGCAAACCCCAAAACGACCCCCACCAACAGAGGTCAGTATTTCCAAATTCAGCACAAAGCGTTTTCCACTACCGAAAACACCTCTGTAAAGGTCGATCTTTATATGCACGGTGTTTCGGGCAACACCCCCAACATCGGTATTTGGTTGCGCAAGGTCAACTACAAGAACGCGTCCGGTGCTACCGCTACGCAGGATTGGTATCGCTTGGGCGACGTTGATTTGCTGACGGGTGAATTTATTGTCTCCAAGATCAACGGTACCAAAACGGGTGCCGCAGGCTTGAAGAAGAATGCATGGAACACGGTAGAGTTCATTTTCCATCCTGCCGACGGTTCCTTTGATATTTACGTCAACAACGCGCTTTACGCAAAGTGTGCCGCTCCCGTTGTGGGAACAGATTTTGCGGTTGCGGCAAATATGCTGATGTACGCGGTTTGCAGCAGTAACTCCACCAGCAACTACACGGCGGCTGCCAACGCAGGCGAAAACTTTGCAAATGCAAACTACATGGACGCCGACGATTTTATCATCGACGTTGCAAGAGCAGTTGAGGAAGAGGATCCCTTGGAGGATGGCGTTCACTTCTTGAAGGACTTTGAAAAAATGAACGCCGGTGACGTTCCGATCTTCCCCGAGGGTAGTACCTCCAGCCCCAACAAGGGCAGCATCGTAGAGGTGAACGGCAACAAGGCTTGGAAGATTCCCTTTAAGGGCGGTGCTTCCACGGCAGACCAGATCAACATCAATACCAACACCTACGTCAATAATCCTGCGCTGTCTTACAACACCAATCCCAAGATCGTCATCGAGATCAAGCATTGGATTCCCCTTGACGGTATTGGCGTTGTGGACGTGCGCTTTAACGGAAACTACTGTACCTTTGTCAAAAAGGACGGCACCACGGTTGACAATCAAAAAATTGCTTGGCTGAACCTGTGGCGGTTCGACTACAACGCCGCAGACTCCAAGGTAAGACTTTTGCCCGGCGGTACAAACACGGGCGGTAGCTGTGAGGTGCCCAGAGGCGAATGGGTAACCGTCAGCGCCAACATCGATATGACCGCAGGTAAGTACGAGCTGTACGTCAACGGCAAAAAGGCGTACGACGCCGTTATGATCCCGCAGTACCATAACGGCTCCACTTGGGTAGTTGGAAGCGGTTTGAAGAACCTTACCATTCCTGCCAACAACCTCATCGTATTCAGCCCCAACAGCGCTTGCAAGACCACCGCAAACAACACCTACATGATGCTTGACGACATCACGATCTACGACGCCGAGGCGATCAAGA
>JAZQYE010000266.1:0-3609 GCA_045633385.1 Eubacteriales bacterium
CAAATAAGAAACAACGGCAGGAATGTTACATTCCTGCCGTATTTTGTATTCATAAGTAAAAGTATTACCGACACTTCTCGCACGCGGCAAGGAAGTTGTCAAACAGGAGGTGCTCGGGGGTGCGCTCCCCGCGCAAGGCAAGCTCGGGGTGCCATTGTGTGGCAAATACGTTGTGCTCCTTCCATTCAATGGCTTCGGCAACGCCGTCGTCGGTCGTAGCCACAACCCTAAGGTCGGGTGCGATGCGGTCCAGCTCCCACGCGTGGTAGCTGTTGACCGTAGCTCTCTCGCTGCCGAACATATCGTAAACAAAGGATCCCTTGACGATATCGATCTCATGCTTATGTGCGGTGTCGTTTTCGTGCGCCTTGGAATCCTTCATGCGACGGATCGAACCGCCGAAAAAGACGTTGATTGCCTGATGCCCGCCGCAAATGCCGAGAATGGGCTTTTTGGCTTCGTAAAAACGGCGGATGAGCGCGCTGTCAAGTGCATATTCGTCCACGGGGGGATCCTTTTCCAAGGGAGCACCGTTATAATATACGGGCGGAATATCGGTGGGGGAGCCGGGAATGATGAGTCCGTCGCAAATGCTGCATACCGAATCGATCGCCTCCTCGGAAAGCACCGCGATCACGCCTGCGCCGTAAAGCTTTGCAAAATGCATATAGTCCTCGACGGCACACCAGCGAGTGTTCCAAACGGCGTTTTCAACGCCCAGATTCAAATAACGAAGTGAGATTGCAAAATTCATGATCTTCCTCCAATGCATGCCTGTGATAGCACCATTCTACCACAAATTGCAGGGTTTGTCAAGCGGAAAGTTGGTGTGAAAAGGAATAACATTTACCTCAAATTAGCTCTTGACATCCGCACCTTTACTGTGCTATAATGATACCGCATCCCAACGAAAAACGGAAAAGGAGAACAAACGATGAAATATTGCTTTTTACAATGCCCTTGCGGAAAGGGTATGGTTGTCGATGATAAGGATGCTACTCCGGGATTCCGCAGTCACGACACCTACATTGAATGCGCCGAGTGCCGAGAAAAGTACGAGTTGCAATGATTCGTTCTATGGCAACACTATGGCAACAAAAAATCAGATAGCCTCTGCCGTCTGAATAATGTAAATAATCCTAATACCTTGAGCTAAATCCCATAAGCAAATCTGTTTAAGATTTATTTTTTAGGAGCGAATGGGAATAATTTTCGCATAGCGAAAATGACCACACCGATTGGCGAAGTCAAATTCATAACTTTGAACTGAATAACAGAAAAAAGAGAGAACAATTCGGCTATAAAACGATCTGTTCTCTCTTTTGTTTGATGGTAAGCTTCTTCTTTTTTGCAGTTTTTAGAACAATTTTCGGCTTTTTTTGCAAAAAATCGACACAAATATGCAAAAGCTCTTGCAAATCAAAGAATTGTGTGATATAATATAAGATGTATGTGTAAAATCGTTTTTATCGACGGAGATTCGCCGATCATAAAATAACTTCAAAATGGCGGTGGCAAATATGAGAAATACAGATGTGCTGCAAAGAGTGGCAGAGCAATTTTCCATTCAAGGTAGCATTACAAGCGTTGAGCCAATCTATAAGGGATACATCAACAGTACGTATAAGCTGGAGACTCTTTCTCAAAGCAATCACGTTCACAAGTATATTTTGCAACGCATCAACACCAACGTTTTTCCTGACGTAGATGCATTGATGAGCAACTTTCAATTAACAACAAAGCACTTGGAAGAGCATTTGCAAATGCCCGGTGCACACAAGCGCGGAACGGTGCAAAGCCTTCGTCCCACCAAGGATGGAAAGCTGTATTTTGCAGATGAATCCGGTACGTGGCGCGTCATGACCTATTTTGATGACGTTTATTCCCTGGATATTCCGGATGAGCCCGAGGTGTTCTACTATGCGGGTGTTTCGTTTGGTAATTTTATCAAGGCAATGAGCACGGTCGATGCCGCACAGGTCAAGGAGGTCATTCCCAACTTCCACAATACGCAAAGCCGTTATTTGGATCTGGAAAGATCCATCGCGCGAGATGCCGTCAACCGCGTTGCGGAGGTGGCAGAGGAGATCGCATTCGTGCGCGCTCACACCGAGCTGTTCGGCAAGATCGCAGAGGCGTTGGCAAGCGGTAAGATCCCCACGCGCATCTGTCACAACGATTGCAATTTGAACAATATTCTTTTTGATAACGAAACGCACCTTCCCGTAGCCATCATCGATCTGGATACCGTTATGCCTTCGTCGCCGCTGTATGATTTTGGCGACAGCATGAGAATTGGTACCAACAACGCAAAGGACGACGAAAAGGACTTGAGCAAGGTATTTTGCAACCTTGAGCTTTACGAAAAGTATGCGCGCGGATACCTGGAGGCTTGCGGTGATATTTTGACCAAGGAGGAGCTGGAGCTGTTGCCGTATGCTTCCTTGATCATTACCTCGGAGGACGGCATTCGCTTTTTGATGGATCACATCGACGGTGATACCTACTACCGCATCGAGTATCCGGGTCAGAACCTCGATCGCTCCCGTACACAGCTCAAGCTGCTCGAGGATATGGAGCAAAAGCTGCCCGAGATCAGAAGGATCCTGCAAAAAATTTACGATGACCAAGGTCTTGCGGTCAACGTCCTATAAAAATAAGAAGGTAAGCATTGGAGTGTAACATGAACGCGATCAGAGCAATCGTGCCGGCGGCAGGAAAGGGAAGCCGCTTACAGCAAATCAATAAAGATCTCCCCAAGGCGATGTTTTCGGTTGGAAACAGACCGATGCTGGAATTGGTTTTGGATAATCTCTCTTTTATCGACAACAAAGATATTTATATCGTCGTTGGGTATGGAAAAGAAAAGATCTTAGAGCATTTTGGCGACCGTCATTGCTACGTGGAGCAAAAGCAGCAGCTTGGTACGGGGCACGCCGTAATGGAGTGCGCCGAGGCGTTTGCCGATTTTAACGGCAGCGTGTTGATCACGTTTGGCGATATGCCCCTGTTCCGCCGTGAGGAAATGGAGGCAATGTGTCGCCAGCACGCACAAAACGGTGCCGATTGCACCTTGATGACGGCGGCAAATCCCGCTCTTAAGCTGTGGGCGCGCGTGGTGCGCGACGAAAACGGCAGCTTTTTGCGCATTGTGGAGGGCAAGGATTGCACCCCCGAGCAAGCGGCTATCGAGGAGCTGTTTTCGGGTGTCATGGTGTTTAACAGCAAGTCGCTGTTCCGCGTTTTGCCCGAGGTTGGCTGTGCCAACGTGCAAAAGGAGTATTACGTAACCGAGGTTCCCGAATTGATGGTGCGCCACGGTATGAAGGTAGAGACCTACTTTACCAAGGATGGCGACGATCTGCGCGGTATCAATACTCCCGAGGATCTGGAGATCTGCGAGCAGATTTTGGCAAAGCGCGCCAATCAAAAGGCGTAAGCACTTGTAAAATGACAAATGACATAAAAAGAATCGACCAAAGGCACAAAATGGCTTTTGGTCGGTTCTTTTTTTGCTTCAAATTTCGGCAAAGGCGCGGTATGCTGTGGTCAAGCCTGCGCTGAGCAGAATACCGCCGATGATGTCGGTGATCCAATGCACGCCCGATA
>JAZQYE010000267.1:0-3436 GCA_045633385.1 Eubacteriales bacterium
GCTTTTCCGCGGACAAAACATTCTCGGCTACCGTCACTATTCCGATGACGTAGTAGAGTACTTTGTACAAAAGTCCATCGCAAACGGTATCGATATCATTCGTATTTTTGATGCACTCAACGATCCCCGTAACCTTGGAACCGCTATCAACGCAACCAAGAAGGAGGGCGGACACGTTCAAGCCGCATTCTCCTACACCACGGGTCCCGTTTATACCATGGAGTACTACTCCAAGTATGCAAAGCAGCTTGAGGAAATGGGCGCAGATTCCATTTGTATCAAGGATATGGCAGGTCTTCTTAAGCCCTACGATGCTTACGACCTCGTAAAGACCATCAAGGAGTCTGTTAAGGTTCCCGTACAGCTTCACACCCACTACACCGCAGGTCTGGCTTCCATGACCTTGATGAAGGCTGTTGAAGCAGGCGTTGACGTAATCGACACCGCAATCTCTCCCATGGCGCTGGGGACCTCTCAGCCTCCCACGGAGGCACTTGTTGCCGCTCTTGAGGGTACGCCCTATGATACCGGCATCAAGCTGACCGATCTGGATAAGATCACCAAGCACTTTACCCCTCTGCGCGAGGAGTACCTTGCAAACGGCTTGCTCAATCCCAAGGCGCTCAAGGTTGACGTTAACGCGCTCGTATATCAGGTTCCCGGCGGTATGCTCTCCAACCTGATGAGCCAGCTTGCACAGGCAGGCAAGTCCGATAAGCTGACCGAGGTTCTGGAAGAAGTTCCGCGCGTTCGTGAGGACGTCGGATATCCTCCTCTGGTAACTCCTTCCTCCCAGATCGTTGGTACGCAGGCTGTATTCAACGTCATTATGGGCGAGCGTTACAAGACCGTTACCAAGGAGTTCAAGGGTATCGTTCGCGGCGAGTACGGTAAGACTCCCGTTGAGATCGATCCTGCATTTGTAAAGAAGATCATCGGTGACGAAAAGCCGATCGATTACCGTCCCGCAGATGCACTCAAGCCCGAGCTTGAGCAACTCAGAAGCGAGATCGCTCAGTATATCGAGCAGGACGAGGACGTTCTTTCTTACGCATTGTTCCCGGAGGTTTCCAAAAAGTTCTTCGAGTACCGAAAGGCAAAGAAGTACAATCTGGACGCCGAGCACGCAGATAAGGAAAACGGAATCCACTCTATCTAATTAAAAACGATTTTTCATCGGGCGACCTGCCAAGCGGTAGGTCGCCCGATCTGTATCAAAAATTTGCTATCAAAAAAAATGATATCTATTGCAAAAGCCTTTGATCTGTGTTATAATAGGTTCATCACCAAAAGGAGGCTTAAAGCTGTGAATATTATTCTGCTAAAAGATAATGAGACTCTGCGCTACGCCGCAGAGGAGCTTCAAAAATATTTGGGTATGATGGATCCCACCATCAAAGCACAAATTACCACCGATGCAACGGCACAAAAGGGAATTGTGCTTGGGCACCTTTGTGACCTTTCACTCTCCGACGCAGGTGTGAACGACGTGATGATCGACGACCTGATCGACGTTGACGTGCACGAAATGCAGGGCTATATAGCGGGTAGCAACGACCGTAGCGTGCTGATGGGCGTTTATATGCTGCTCAAATCGGCAGGGTGCATGTGGGTGCGCCCGGGTGCGGCAGGCGAGTATATCCCCAAGCGCGATATGAAAAAGCATAGCTACACCTATCGCAAGCTGGCAGATCATCCCTTCCGCGGGCAGTGCATCGAGGGCGCGGTCAGCTATGAGCACGTGCGAGACACCATCGAATGGCTCCCCAAGGTCAATATGAACCTGTTTATGATCGAGCAGATCGTTCCGTATAACTACATGAACCGCTGGTACAAGCATTCGGTCAATACGCTCTTGGATGACCGCGACGAGCCACCGTACGAGCAATATTGCGCATACGTTTTGGAGTGGGAAAAAGAAATCAAAAAGTGCGGATTGCAGTTCCATGCATTGGGGCACGGTGCCCTCAACGAACCGTTTGGTATCAGACACATGATCTCGGGACAGCACTACGACGTCCCCGAGGAAACAAAAAAGGCGTTTGCATTGGTCAACGGTCGGCGCGAGCTTTGCAATTCCTCTCCCTTTTTTACGCAAATGTGCATGTCGCAGGCGTGGGTGCGGGAAAAGATCGTCAATTGGCTTGCCGATTACCTGGAGGAAAAGCCCTACATCGATTTTTTGCATTTTTGGCTTGCCGACTACAAAAACAACCATTGTGAGTGCGAGGCGTGCACCACAAAAACGCCCTCCGATTGGTACGTGCAAATGCTCAACGAGCTGGACGCCATTTTGACCGAGCGCGGCAATCACGCCAAGATCATTTTTATCATGTACGTGGATACGCTTTGGCCGCCAATTGCGGAAAAGCTGAACAACCCCGATCGCTTTATTCTAACCACCGCGGCAACCACTCGCGCCCCCGGGGACAGCTATTCGGGCGCACGCTGTCCGGACGGTATTCCCGCTTGGGTGCGCAATCATCATTCCTCGCCCAACAAGGGCTTTGAGCAGTTGCTTTCCTTTGTAGACGCATGGAAGCCCGTGTTCGACGGACCGCGCTTTTTGTTTGAGTATTTTCTTTATACCAAGCATTTTGAGGATCCCGGCTATATGTCCTTTTCGCGCGACCTTGCAAGAGATATGAAGCATTTGCACCTGACGGGCTTTCACGGTGTGATGAGTGACCAAACGCAGCGTTCCTTCTTCCCAACGGGCTTGCCTGCATCTATGGTAGGAGAATTCCAGTTTGATACCGCTGCCGATACCGAGGCTTATATCGATGACTATATGCAGGCATCCTTTGGCAAGGATTGGCAAGCGGCAAAGGAATATCTCGATACCGTTTCGCGCCTGTTCTCGGTTCAATCTTTGGCACAAAGAACCGACGTCACCTCGCAGGATACCGGAGCCGCCGATGCCAACAGCAAAAAGGCAGGCATCTTTGGCAACCGCCAAGCAGGGGAGAGCATTGCAACAATTCCCGCATACGTCGATGATTTTGCCGCAACCGTCAAGGCGCACCTGCAGGAGAGCGACCCCTGCCACCGTGAGTCGTGGCGAATTCTTTCGTACCACATCGAGTACTGTAAGCAGCTCTCCGCCGTTTACGTGGCACTCTCCAAGGAGGAGTCCGCACAAGCCAAGGAGCTGTTGGAGGCAATGATCGCCTACCTCTCCGAGATCGAGCCGCAGATCCACCCCTATTTCGATCTCGTCCTCTTTGCGCAAAGAATGAGACAGATCATCGAGGGGAAATAAATGATGTATTTTTGTGGGGGAACTTCTTGAGAAGAAGTTCCTTCGCACGCCGCTGGTGAGCAAGCTCCCCGACGGCTTTGCTTGGAATGCGAACCTTATTCTGCGGCGTTGCCGCAGAGCAAGATGAAGTCAAGCTTGATGGCTCACCAAAACAAAGGGAGGCACCCGTGGGTG
>JAZQYE010000268.1:0-5774 GCA_045633385.1 Eubacteriales bacterium
GGGAGGAACGTAACATGAAGAAGGATCTTGAGAGAATGGACGAGACGGTGGAGGAGACCGAGGAGCTTGAGGACAAGCAGAACGAGGAAACTGCCGAGAAGAAGCAGCACGAATTTAACCGTCTGATCGAGATGGGTAAGAGCGGCAAGCTTTCCGCGCAGGACATTGACGACGCAATGGAGAGCTTCAACTTCGACGCGGATTCCCTTGACAAGCTCTATGAGGCACTGGAGGACAACGGTATTTCCTTCGGCACGGAGGAGATGTCGAGCGAGGAGCTGAACGCCATTGAGAACGAGGTGGAGGCATTCGGCGCGGCAGAGAACATGGAGCGCATTCTTGAGCAGGAGGGTCTTGCCATCGACGACCCCGTGCGCCTGTACCTCAAGGAGATCGGTCGCGTTCCGCTGTTGACCTCCGAGCGTGAAAAGAATCTTGCCGAGCGCATGATGGCGGGCGACGAGGATGCAAAGGTCGAGCTGGTAGAAGCAAACCTGCGTCTTGTTGTCAGCATTGCAAAAAGATACGTTGGTCGCGGTATGTTCTTCCTCGATCTGATCCAAGAGGGTAACATGGGCTTGATGAAGGCAGTGGATAAGTTTGATTACACCAAGGGCTACAAGTTTTCTACCTACGCAACGTGGTGGATCCGTCAGGCAATCACCCGTGCCATTGCCGATCAGGCAAGAACCATTCGCATTCCCGTTCACATGGTCGAAACCATTCACAAGGTATCCCGTGTATCCCGTCAGCTGTTGCAGGAGAACGGACGTGAGCCTACCGCAGACGAGATCGGCGAGCGTATCTCCATGAGTCCCGAAAAGGTACGCGAGATTATGAAGATCGCGCAGGATCCCGTTTCGCTCGAAACGCCGATCGGTGAGGAAGAGGACAGCCACCTCGGTGACTTTATTCCCGACGACGATACCCCCTCTCCTGCAGAGGCAACCTCTACCAGTATTTTGCGCGAGGAGCTGGAGCGTCAGCTTCACACCCTGACTCCCCGTGAGGAGCACGTTATCAAGCTTCGCTTTGGCTTGTATGACGGCAGAACGCGCACGCTTGAGGAGGTAGGTAAGGAATTTGATATTACCAGGGAGCGTATTCGTCAAATTGAGGCAAAAGCATTGCGCAAATTGCGTCACCCCAGCCGCGCAAGACACCTTAAGGGATTTATGGAATAATTTTGGGCTAAATCACCAAAAAACGACCTCAAAATATGTGCACTTTGACATAAGATGTGGGCAAGATGCACGAAAAACAATGCTGAATTTTGTGCACTTTCACAACAAAATATGAATGCTTTGTGACCGAAACCGAGAGCGCGATAAAGGTTGTTGATTTAGTCACAAAAAATTCACTTGACAGAATGGAAAAAATAGTGTACAATATAAGGGTATAAATGTATTACTGTCACTTTGCGCACCTGCGCAAGGAGGCAGATGAACTTTAGGAGGAACCAAAACTATGAAAAAGAGATTGACCGCGTTAGTTCTGTGCTTGGTCATGATGCTTTCCGTATTCTTGGCAAGCTGTGCAGATCAGTCGCTGGAAGACGCAAAGGCCGACGTGGTAGATGCTAAAACGGCAAACACCAAGACGCTCTCGATGTGGATCGTGTCCGAAAAGCCTGTTGATGACGATATCAAGGAAGACGTCGTAAAGGCTATCAGCTCCATGACCGAGGCAAAGTATAAGACTCGTTTGGATATCACCTATCTGAGCGAAGAGGAATACTACGCAAAGTTGACCGAGGCCATTGCCGCTTTCCAAAAGAAGAAGGCAGAGGATAAGGCAGCGGCACAAAAGGAGACCGGTACCACCGGCGAGGATGAGGAAGAAACCACCATTATCGAATTCGTCACCGACGAAAATGGTATGTACCGCGACAGCTACCCCGTATTGCTCGAAAATCAGGTTGACATCATTTACATCGGTGACTTGGAGGACGAGGACGGCAAGCTTTTGATGTCCGGCCGTGAAATGTACACCTCTTTGCTCAACAAGGGCTATCTGGCTGCTTTGGATGACTCCATTAAGGGCTCCTCCAAGAAGATCAAGGAGTACGTTTCTCCCACGTTGCTTTCCGCAGTTCAGGATATGGGTAAGACCTACGCGATCCCCAACAACAACGTTATCGGCGAGTACACTTATATGTGCTTGAACAAGACGCTGATGGATCGTTATTCCATGCAGGGCTTCTTTACCAGAAATGCAATTGACAGCTTCTACAACGAGTACGTGTTCCAATATCTGAACATGGTTACCTCCAACGAGACCGGTTCTCTTATTCCTGTAGATGCAAGCTACGAGGAGTGCCTTGCACTGCTTGCTTACTATTGGAACATCGATCCCTCCGATTATTCCATCAACAGCGACGAGTTCTCCATTTTCGGAACTCTGACCACAAACTCCAACCTCAACCGCGGTGAAGATGCCGTTACCGTTGACAGCTTGTTTGCAAACGAGGATTTTGTAAGCAACTACCTCAAGCTCAACAAGTATCGCTACGATAACCCCGAGTTCTTCAGAGGCGAGGCAAACGCAGAGAAGGAATACGACGCTTGCGCGATCAAGTTCCTGCGCGGCGACCTCTCCGTTCTCACCATTGAGAATGAGTCCTACTACTACTACGATACCGACGGAACCTGCTACTACGTTGTTCCGATCGTATATCCCACCGCAAAGGAGGCGGATATCTACAGCGATATGTTTGCTGTTTCCTCCACTACCGATGACGTTGACCGCGCAATGGAGATCATTACGTACATCAACACCAACAAGGAGTTCCGCAACCTGCTTCAATACGGTGTTCTGGATCAGCACTACACCATTGAAAACGGCACCGTTACCCGCCTGAAGGATAAGAAGGGTAACAGCTACGAGATGGATATTTACGCAACGGGTAATGCGTTCCTTGCTTATCCCGAGCCTACGATGGATGCAAGCATCTGGGAGAACGGTAAGACTCAAAACCGTCAGTCTCAGGTAGCGCCTCTGTTGGGCTTTGATCTGGGTGCGTATGCCGACACGCTCGAAACTTTTGGTACTCCCGAAGTGATCGAGGCACTCGTAAAAGACTACAGCACCACCTATCAATCCGGCTTTACCAAGGAGTTGCTCTCCACCGATGCAACCTTGAAGGAGTGGCTCGATGCCTGCGATAAGAAGGGCACCAAGGGCGTTTACATCTTCGAGGCTAAAGAGAAGAAGGGCAATGACCTGATCAGCGTTTTGTACATCTACAACACCATGGGTGAGTACGACGTTACCTTGGAGACCGTAGAGCAAGAAAGAGAAGGCTTCTCTACCTTTGCTCGTAACAATACCTTCGTTTACACCGCTAAGGCAGAGGGTACCGCAAAGGGCTTGGGCTACACACTCACCGTTGCAAAGGATATTTGTCCTTCCAAGAATGAGGGCTCTACCTTCATTTCCGTTGCCGGTCAAGCAGTAACCCCCGAGGTTAAGAACCATGCAAAGCTCATCGAGTTTGACGTTTACTCCAACGATCTTTACAACATGAGCGTTTACGGCGACCTTTCTGTTGCACACTTCTATGAGAACAAAGAACTCTACAATCAGCTTATGATCTGGAAGGGTGATACCAAGCTGGTAGAGGAAGAAACCTACATTTATAAGTGGGTTGACAGCACCTCCAGCGAGACCAAGAACTACTACAACTTCTTGATCTATCGCAACAACGTATTCCAAGCAACCTTGACCGACGTAATTCCGTTGTTCAACGGCACCGATTTTGAGATCCAATTCCGTGTAAACTCCTATAAGGACGTTGAAGTACCGAAGAAGAGCTACAGACTGTATTACGTAACCTTAGAGGTTGATAAGAACGTAAACGTTACCGTTAACTCCATGCTCAACGGCGTTGCAGATCCTTGCCCCGTTAAGAACTTTGATGCTGAGACCGTACATGACTTTAAGGTTCACGGTATGCTCAATACCGAGCTGATCAAGTACATGGATGCACTCAATCAGCAGATCATTGGCGTTCTGAACACTTGCGAGACCTACGCTGATCTGGAAAAGACCGTTCAGGGCTTGACCAAGTTGCTCAGCCCCGAATTCCAGGTAGCCTCCTCCGGTGCGCTTGGCAACTGCCCCGCACTCAAGACCTCGGTTGCTTCGGCAGACGGTGTGATCAAGAACGACTTTGTAACTCTGTTCTATCAGCTTCAGCACATCACCAACTATAATAAGATGAGTGAGGTGACCGGTCTTACCGAGGAACTGAAGGACGCTAAGGAGACGCGTGTATGCTTCTATTCTCCTTTTGGCATTTACTATAAGTGGATGTCCGAGTACTCTTATCTCCCTGCAGAAATGCAGAAATAAGAAAATATAAAACAACGGTGCAAGTGCCGCATGGCACTTGCGCCGTTGTTTTGTGTAATGAACGTCAAAAGAGGGGATGAATTTAAAGAGAAATGATCCTTTCACAAAGCTCGTGATAGGATATGCCAGCCGCGGCGGCGGCTTGTGGTAACAGGCTTGTGGGGGTCATGCCGGGGAGCGTGTTGGCTTCCAAGCACCACAACTGCCCATCGTGGTCCAGCATATAGTCAAACCGCGCATACCCCTTTAGGCGGAGTGCGGTAAAGCCGCGCATGGTCAGCTCCGACGCAGTGTCCGCAATATCCTTTGGAATATTTGCAGGGCATATTTCCTCGGTACAGCCCTGATATTTGTTTTTGTAGTCGTAAAATCCTTCGTGCGGAATGATCTCCACCAAAGGCAACGTTTTGCCGTCAAGAACTCCAACGGTCAATTCACGACCAAAGATTCTGCGCTCTGCCAATACGCGGTTGCCCCATGGTGCGGCGCTTTGCAGGGCTTGGGTCAGATCCTCGGAGGTCTCTACCATCGAAACGCCAACGCTCGAACCGCAGTCGGCGGGCTTGATGACACAGGGGAGCCCGATTTGAGAGAGAACGGTCTCTTTGGCGTCGGGGGCATTGGGATCCAACGCGATCCAATCGGGGGTGGGAACGCCTGCGGCGCGCAACAGCTGCTTGGCGAGATCTTTATCCATGGCGAGGAGTGAGCCGACAAATCCGGAGCCTGTGTAGCGAATGCCGTAGCTATCCAGCGTTGCTTGTAGTTGTCCGTTCTCGCCCATTGCGCCGTGTAAAGCCAAAAATACGCGGTCAGCCAAGCGGCAAGCGTCCAACACGTTGGGGCCGATCATCACGTCGCCGTTCCCGCTTTCTTCCTTTAATTTTGCCAAATCGGGTACGCATTCACCAACGCGGTAGCTGTAGCACGCGGTACTTTGAAAGAGCGTGAGCGGATCGCTCGGCAGTTTTTTTAAGCCGAGGTAAAGATCCAATAAGAGCACGCGATGCCCGTTTTCGATCAAGGCGTTGGCGATCAAACTGCCCGACGTGAGTGAAACGTCGCGCTCGGGAGAGTAGCCGCCTGCCAAAACAACAATGTTCAAAGAGATGTCTTCCTTTCGTAGGGGAGATTTTTGGAGAGATACACCACGCGATCGTTACCGCCAAGGTCGCGAATGATCTGCGTGTGTGTAAAATGAGATTCATGGGCGAGGTCTAAAAGTGCCGCCCTTTGATCGTAGCCAATCTCAAACAGGAAAAATCCGTTTGGATCGAGCAGGTCACCGTAATAATTGAGAATAGCGCGGTAGAACAGCAATCCGTCCTCGCCGCCGTCCAATGCCACCTGCGGCTCGGCGTGTACCTCGGGGGATAAAAATTTCAACTCACGCGTTGCTATATAAGGTGGGTTGCTGAAGA
>JAZQYE010000269.1:0-7611 GCA_045633385.1 Eubacteriales bacterium
TAGGTATAATTTGAATCGAAATACTCAATGCCCTTCGGGAAGGCAAACATCAGGTTGTGAAGGTCGTTTGTGAAAATACCGACGAGAAGCAAAAACGCAGGAATGAAGAAGAGATACGACCACTTCGGCAAACGGTATCCGTCGGGCTTTCTGATATACTGTGTCACGAAGATGCCAATCAAGGGGATGAGCAGCATCGGTATGTAGAAGGCGTACCAAAGGTAGCGCACAAGGGTGTCGGTGTTGTTCGGGAAGAACTCCCATTTCGCCGTCTTTGCCACGATCCACACGAGCATCAGAACACCGACCGACAGCACAAAGGCACGCGCCTGCTTATTGGTGATCCTGTTATAGACCGAGACCGTCCACACGAGCGCAAGCGACAGATGGATCACACCACGCAAATAGATCAGAAACGTTGCCAAGATCAAGGACTCCATGTGATTGATCGCCAACCGCAAGCCCCTTGCAACAATGATCAAAACGACCGTGAGCAACACGCCCATAAGCAGCTTTTTATTCTGTTTTGTCATGCGCTCACCTCCCATAAAGATTCGATCCGTAATGCATATTCCGCTCGACGTGGTTGAACGTTCGTTATTTGGATCGAACGATTTCGCACGTTACAATAAGTATAACATAAAAAAACACAGAAATCAAGAAAAAAGTTTTGTCATCATACGTGGAAATAAAAATTCCATCCCGTTTCCTTGAAAAAGCATTTGGGTGCGTCCAATGCAAAATTGCATTGGACGCACCCCTTTTGAGATTCGGTTAAAGCAAAGCCGTATAGACCTCTTCGCCGCCGTTGACGAATATTTCCACGATGTATTCGTCGCGCAGGATCTTCAAATCTCTGATCTCTCCCTCGTATATCAGGGGCGTGCGATTGGTTCTTTCTACAACAAAGCCGTTTTCGGTGCGCACAAGGCAAGGATCCTCATCTTTAAGCAGATGTTGAAGCTCCTTGATAGGATAGGCGGTCATTTTGCCATCCTTGATCCTGATCTCACGCGGAACGGTAAAGCATCCGATATCGTGCTTGTAATAGCCCTTGTACGTCCAGCCCGGCGCCCACGTAATGAGCAGATTTCTGCCCAAATGATCGAGGAAGACCTGCCCTGCGTATTGGTCGGGGCCCTTGTCGATCTCCGCTTCGTTCAAAATTTCAAACTTGCCGTCTTGAAATTCGCCGTACATAGCGCGAAAATAGTGATTGCTTTCAAACGGACATACCGACGCCGTCAACAAATATCCATCGTTTGCAGGTGCCAGCGAGGGGCACTCGGTATAGCGGCATTCGCTCCAGGCGCGCATAATACCAACGTATTCCCAATGCAACAGATCGTCGCTTTTGTAAGCAAGCAAGCGTCCCTCACGGGATTCGGGATTTCCCGTTGCCATCACGCAATAATACGTATCCCCCACACGGCATACGGCGGGGTCTCGGAAGTCCTTGCCGCCATCGGTCGGATAGTGATCGATGATGGGATTGCCCGCATATTTTTCAAAGTGGATACCGTCCTTGGAGTACGCCACGCTTACGGTTTGAATGTCGGGCTCGGTTTTTACAGGCTTGTAAATAGAGGCGTAAAAGAGATACAGCGTATCATCTTTTACGATCGCCGTGCCCGAAAAGCAACCGTCGCAATCGTAGGCGGTATCGGGAAACAGCGCTACGGGAAGCTCCTCCCAATGCAGAAAATCCTTGGTTCGTGCGTGTCCCCAATGCATGGGCTGTTGCCACGGAATTTCAAAATCGGGCGCGTGCTGATAAAATACGTGATAGTAGCCATCAAAATAGACCAGTCCGTTCGGATCGTTAACCCAACCCTTTTTCGGTCTGTAATGATATTGCAGTTTTTTGGAATAATCCATACTCTTTTCCTCCTTATCTGCGCTGTTATCAGAGCAGTACAGAATAGATCTCTTCGCCACCGTTGACGAATATTTCCGCAATGTAACCATCGCGCAGGATCTTCAAATCTCTGATCTCCCCCTCGTATATCAGGGGATCACGGTTTGCTCTCTTTACGACAAAGCCGTTTTCGGTACGTTCAAGGCAAGGATCCTCGTCCTTGAGCAGATGCTGTAGCTCCTTGATAGGATAGGCGGTGATTTTTTCGCCCTTGATCTTGATCTCTCGCGGCACGGTAAAGCACCCGATATCGCGCTCGTAGTAGCCCTTGTATCTCCAGCCCGGCATCCAAGAGATCAGCAAATTTCTGCCAAGATGATCGTGGAAGACCTGTCCCGCGTATTGGTCGGGTCCCTTATCAATCTCCGCTTCGTTCAGAATTTCAAACTTGCCGTCCTTAAATTCGCCGTACATAGCGCGGAAATAGTGATTGCTTTCGATCGGACATACCGACGCCGTCAACAAATGCCCGTTGTTTGCAGGCACCAGCGAGGGGCACTCTGTAAAACGGCATTCACTCCATGCGCGCATAATGCCAACGTACTCCCAATGCAACAGATCGTCGCTTCGATAAGAAAGCAAGCGCCCCTCACGCGCTTCGGTGTTTCCCGATGCCATTACACAATAATACGTATCCCCCACACGGCACACGGCAGGGTCCCGGAAGTCTTTGCTGCCTGCGGGCGGAAAATGATCGATAACAGGATTGCCCGCATATTTTTCAAAGTGGATACCGTCCTTGGAATACGCCACGCTCATGGTCTGCGCGGCAGGCTCGGTGGGCACCTTTTTGTGAAGCGATGCATAGAAAAGATAAAGCATACCGTCCTTAACGATAGCAGTTCCCGAAGCACAAGTATTATCATCGTAGTCGGTATCGGGGAAGAGTGCTACGGGGAGCTCCTCCCAATGCAAAAAATCTTTGGTCCGTGCGTGTCCCCAATGCATGGGTTGTTGCCACGGAATTTCAAAATCGGGCGCATGCTGATAAAATACGTGATAATAGTCGTTAAAATAAACCAACCCGTTCGGGTCGTTTACCCAACCCTTTTTCGGTCTGTAGTGGTATTGCAATTTTTGAGAATAATCCATACACTTTTCCTCCCTTTACGCATCAACGGGTATCGCCTCGGCGTGTGCCACGACGAACGCGGCGGCTTTGGCAGCCTTTGACATACAAGCTTCGATCGGCTCTCCTGCCAAATAAGAGACCAAGAAGAACGCGCCGTAGCAGTCTCCTGCGCCAACGGTAGATACGACCTCGGTCTTTTGGGATGCGCATTCGTATCTCTTGCCGTTTGCCAGATCGTACACGATCGACGGTCGCTCACCGCAGGTCACCACAACCGTATGGATATTGGGAAATTCGCTTTTGAAAAGCGCAACGCTTTTTTCAACGTCTTGATACGCACCGCCCAAGCGCGCGAGAACGGTTGGAAGCTCCTCGTCGCTGACCTTTAGGATCGTTGCGCGTTCAAGCGCAAAGCGAATACTTTCGGCACGATCAAAGGGCGGGCGCACGTTCAGATCCGTAAACACCTGCTTAAAATTGCCCTGCTGTAATAGGCTGTCGATCGTTGCGCGATTTTGCGTATGCCGTAGGGCAAGCGTTCCAAAAGCCAACGCATCAAGCTCCCGTGGCACGTCGGGCGAGAACGGGATATGATCGTACGCGACGTTATCTGCAATGGCGTACGTGGGAATTTTGTTTTGATCCAGCGTAACGTTGCATACGCCCGTGGGGTGCGCATTTGTAACGGCGACGAGATCGGTGTTAACACCGTAATCTTCTGCCATTTTCAAAGCGTCCGTACCAAGCACATCCGCTCCTACGCAAGACATCAAAAACGCGGTCGCTCCCGCTCTTTTGGCATGGGCAGAAAAGTTAAAGGGCGCACCGCCGATGTATTTTTCGTTCGGGTAAACGTCCCATATAATTTCCCCAAAGGACAAAATTTTCATATTGCTTCCTCCACGATCAACTTCTCTCTCATTATATCATGCTCCACTCAAAAAAGCAATACGTTCTAAAAACATTTTGCGTTCGTTTTTCCATTCCCGCAAATTTCAACAGACAAATTTGCAAACAGGCTTGAAAAAGCGGCAAAAAAATGGTATAATGCTGATAGTTGTTTTGAAAACTCATTTTTGACCGAAGGTGAGGTGAGCGCGTGACGGAAAAGATCTATTTGGAGATCACCAATATTTGCAACCTGAATTGCACGTTTTGCCACAAAACGGCGCGTGAGAAAAAGATGCTGACCGAAGATGAGTTTGACCTCCTCCTTGCCAAAATAGAGGGAAAGGCAAAGTACTTGTACTTTCATTTAATGGGAGAGCCGACCCTGCACCCCCTGCTCCCCCGCTTTTTGACAAAGGCGCGCGCAAAGGGCTTTTTGCCAGTCATTACCACCAACGGCTCACTCCTTGCCGAAAAGGGCGCAGCGATTCTTGAAGAGCTCCCCTATAAGGTCAGTATTTCCCTGCACGCCCCCGAGGCAAACGCAGCTTTTTCGGCGGCGGGATATTTGGAGTCCTGCATCAGCTTTGCCAAGCAAGCCGCCGCACGCGGTTGCTTTGTCGCCCTGCGCTTGTGGAATCTCGGTTCGGGTGCCGACAACTCGGGCATTCTTGCTTTTTTGCATAATGCCTTTCCCGATGAGTGGCAGGATATTCGCGGTGGAAGCAGTCAAAGACTGTGCACGCGCGTCTTTTTGGAGTGGGGCGAGCGCTTTGATTGGCCCGACCCCAACCTGCCCGAATGCGCCCCTGACACCGACCTGTTTTGCTACGGCTTGCGCGACCAGATCGGCATTCTCGTCGACGGAACGGTCGTTCCCTGTTGTTTGGATGCAGATGCCAACCTCGCGCTTGGCAATTTGTTCACTTCCGATTTAGAGCAGATCCTTTCCTCGGAGCGCGCATGCGCCATCTACAACGGCTTTTCGCGCCGCCGCGCCTGCGAATCCCTCTGCCGCAAATGCGGATACGCAAGGCGCTTTTCCAAAAAGCGCTGACGGAAAGCCCTACTTAAAAATGTTTTAAAATATGCATAGCACCAATTTTTTTCGGCGCGTATGCCTTAAATTTGAAAGGGGATTTTCACATGTTAAAAGGAATTCCGCCCATTCTCTCCCCCGAGTTGTTAAAGGTACTGTGCGAAATGGGGCACAGTGACCGCTTGGTCATTGCAGACGGCAACTTCCCCTCTGCATCAATTGCCAAAAACGCCATTTTGATCCGTTGTGACGGACACGGCGTTCCGGAATTGTTGGACGCCATTTTACAGCTCTTCCCCCTCGACACCTACACTCCTGCCCCCGTCACCCTGATGGAGATCGTCCCCGGCGACAACGTAGAAACCCCGATTTGGAACACCTACCAAGAAATTGTTGCCAAATACGATGCGCGTGGCAATGACGCTTTTGGCTCTGTTCCGCGCTTTGACTTTTATGAGGAAGCAAAAACCGCCTACGCGACCACCGCCACCGGCGAAAAAGCCCTCTATGCCAATATCATGCTCCAAAAGGGCGTGATTTAAGGTATTCCCCGATACAAAAAAGAAAAAACGAGCGCTCCCCTATAATGTCAGTATTTCCCTGCACGCCCCCGAGGCAAACGCAGCGTTTTCGGCGGTGAAATATTGGGAGTCCTGCATCAGCTTTTCCAAACAAGTCGCCACACCTGCAAATCCACTGCTGCAAATGCGGCTACGCAAAACAGTTTTCTAAAAAACAGTAACAAAAACCGGGGCTGATTCAAATGAATCAGCCCCTTTTCTATGTTTACTGATTTGTGCCGACAGATCAAATAACGATAAAGGAAACAAATCTTACTGCAACAGGACTACCAACTCCGATACACTGATAACGTCCGTTTCTGACTACGAGTTCGTAGCTCGTATAGAAGTAATATCTGATCTCGTATGATCCACGCTCGAGTTCAACGTACGGCGTTCTGTAATCAAACATATCTCTGCCTATATTGTTAAATCCAAGCGTTGCAACAGGATTGTCGAAGTCATTTGCCGAATATATCTCAAGACTTCCGGGAACACCGATCTCGTCGACCTGCATACCAAAGCTTACGTAGCCATTGATGATCTCAAACTGGTATTGGTTGGGTTTACCATTCAACTCAATATAAGACGAAAAACTACCCTTACAAATCGTACACACACCCTCTTTAAGAGTGTGTCCTGCCTTACCGCCCTCGGTTGCCGAGCAATAAATGCAGGTTTTGGGAGCCATACAAGTGGCATTCTGCCATGTGTGACCCTCTGCTACGGCATGACATCTTTGGCAAGTTCTCTCTTCATCGCAGGACGTAGTATCCCAATCATGACCAAGAGCCTCTCCTTCTGTCTCATAGCAATATGCGCAGGTCTTGGGAAGGAAGCAGTTCGCCTCTACCCAATCGTGAGGCTTATAAGAATTGCTTATTGTACCGCATACTGAGCAAATAGGCTTGGAGATACAGCTTCCGCCCGTCCAATTATGACTACCGTATGCGCCGTTCTTCTCAACTCCGCAGACCAGACAGTAAGCGGGAGACTGGCAGGTCGCATCGTTCCATTCGTGCTCGGTACAAACGAACAGATGTACCGTAGCATTGTTGGTGCCCTTCCAATTCGCATCCCACGTAGATGGAATATAGGTGGTTTCAAGATAAATATTTCTAATATAATCCTTTGTAAACGCTCCAAATACTGCATTTTTCATGTATACCACGCTCTTGGGAATGGTAATACTTTCAAATCCGCAATCGAGAAACGCATTAGTACCAATGCTCGTTACACTGTTTGGAATCGTAAAGGAACTCAAGCTTGTGCAAAGCTGGAAAGCATGGTCACCAATAATGGTAACTCCTTCCGGAATTTTCACATTTGTAAGAGCGCGACATACGTTAAAGGTCGCTTTAGGAATTTCCGTCAGATTCTTGGACAATACAACGGTTACAAGCTTCATTGAACCGTCAAATACGTTGATACCCAAAGAGGTAACACTATCGGGAACGTAAATCGAAAGCAAATTATTATTATATGCAAACACGTAGTCACCAATCACCTTTACAGGCAAGCCGTTATAAACAGAGGGAACTACTACATTGACATCGGTACAGGTGCCCATACCGACAAGCTTGTAATACGAGTCCTCGCAAAGTTCGAACTCCAAGCCCTCGCTGGGACGAGGTGCGTTACATTTCTCACACGCATCTCCAACAAAGTTGTGGCCCGTAGCATCGACAACCTGCTGGTCAAGTAACACCTCATTACATACCGAGCAATGCTGACCTTCGGTCAGACCTGTTTCGGTACAAGTGGGAGCCTTTGCCGCGTCCTTAACTGCGATATGCCCGGTTTCCTTGACAATATCTTGCGCGACAAGAGTGGCCTTACATACCGAGCAATGCTTACCTTCGGTCAAGCCCGTTTCGGTACAAGTGGGCGCCTTTGCCTCATCCTTGACTTCGATGTGATCGATTTTCTTCACGGTCTCTTGTGCTACGAGAACGATATTACATACCGAGCAATGCTGACCCTCGGTCAAGCCCAGTTCGGTACAAGTAGGCGCCTTTGCCGCGTCCTTAACTGCGGTATGCCCGGTTTCCTTGACAATATCTTGCGCAACGAGAGTGACATTACATACCGAGCAATGCTTGCCTTCAGTCAAGCCTGTTTCGGTACAGGTAGG
>JAZQYE010000270.1:0-5613 GCA_045633385.1 Eubacteriales bacterium
AACAAAATTACAACAGTTGAAAGTAGCGCATCGGTTGCCTCCCTCCGGGAGGGAGGTGGCGAGCGCAGCGAGACGGTAGGCGCCCGCGCAACTACCGCATAGCACTTTTTAAAGACTTGTTTGCATAGGATAAAAAAAGACCGAGCGCAATCGCAGGGGATGCCCCTCCCGAATCCCGCCTGCGGCATTCATTGTCGAAGAAATTGCTTGCAATTTCTTCGGTGGCTCACGGAGTGAGCCGGAAGGGGCGTCCCTTGCGATTGCGCTCGTTCTTTGATTGGTTGCTCCCGCAGTCCATGCAAGAATTTTTATCCTCATAAACGAACGATCTATGCTCCCCCTTGACACACGCAAAACAACTATCGGTGAGCGTTTTGGGTGGTGGTACCAAAACGCTTGCGGGAGCTATTGTTGGGGCGAGTAGGTGAAACAATCTCCTGCAGTAAAAAACGAAGGAAAGGGAGCGAAACTATCCCTTTTCACCTTTTCATATAATGCGATAAAAGTTTTTGGGGAGGGTGTGGGAGGGGCTTTTTTTAAAAAGCCCCTCCCACAAAACTCCTCAACAAAAAGGTTTGGAGGTGTCGGGACCTTCTTGCAGAAGGTTCTGACAAAAAACAATATCGCTACCCAATCAGAGCATAAAGGTGCGGATGAAGTCGCGGGTGAAGGCAACGCCGGCGTCGCCGAGCTCGCCTCTCCAGGTTGCGGAGTGGGGCTCGATGCTTAGGTCGCCCGTGTACTTTCTTGCATAGAGGATAGAGAAGAGGGGACGCCACAAAATGTCGTCCATACCTGCGGGGGGATCGTCCACCGCTCTTTTGCCTGCGTGGGTTGTGCCCTTGATGTGCACGTGTGCTACGCGCTCGCACCAATCCGAAAGCTCGGCGAGGTAGTCGTCGCCGCGGTTGTAGGTATGAGAGGGGTCAAACTTGATGTAGAGATCGGGGTTTTCGCCAAGGACGATCTTCCAATGCTCGGGGGAGACGATAAAGTTATTCCAGCTGCAGTTTTGAAGGGCGACCTTGATGCCTTTGCCCTTTGCGCGCTCGGTCAACGTGCCCAAAAACTCCAGCGCGTTGCAGTAGTTGCGCCACAGGCTGATGCTTTCGTCATAGTTACAGCCGCAAACAAAGGTTTTTGCGCCAAGCTCAACGGCAGTATCCAGCAGGGTGAGGTACTGCGCAGCCTTTTCTTGGTTGATGGTGCCGTTTTCCAGCACGCTGTGGTTCCATCTGCCCACACTGGAGACGTCAAGTCCCGTGCGTGCGATCTCTGCCTTTACGCTGTCCTTTGCGGCGATCAGACGGTCGGCATCCTCGGCGTTGTTACAGCAGATCTCAATAAAATCCAAGCCGCTGTTTTTGACCAGATCAAAGCCCTGCGCGGTATAGTTGTTTTGAATTCTTCCAAGTCTCATGATATCAAACTCCTTTGCATCGTTAGAATGCGACGGTCACCTGCCGCCGCGTATGTGTGGTTACAGCATTATTATACACGATATTTTTGTAAAAATCAATAGGTATTTCCCATTATTTTTTTGTAGTCGTGTTTTGCGTCAGTATTTTCCGGGAGGAATGCCCATATAGGATTTGAAGACGTGGCTGAAATAATAAACGTTTTGAAAACCGCAGGCGTTGGCAATTTCCTCTAAACTGAAGAGATTGCTGGACAGCATCTCCTTGGCGTGCTCGACTCGCATGCGGTTGAGGTAGTGAATGGGGGATTCGCCGTACGCCTTTTGAAAAAGACTGCGCAAATGCGAGGGGGAGCAGTATGCCGCCGCGGCAATTTCTTGGATGCTGATCTTTTTATCGAAGTTTTCCTCGATGAAAAATTTTGCACAAACCGCAGGGTCATCACGGCATAACAGCGTGCGCGTATAATGATCGTTGATGATGTGGCATAAGATCTGTTGCACCAGCGCGCGCAGTAACGGTTCCTGGCAAACGGAGGTCGTGCCGTGTGTTTCGGCGGCTCTGCCAAAGGCATCACGATAGCGGCGGCGATGCTTGGGCGTAAAAATGCGGCTGTCCGGCAGAACGGTAGCGGCAAAGTCCTCCTCCTCGGTCAGGTAAGAAATGACGATGTATTCGGTGGGGGAAGCACTGATCGCTTCCAAGCGGTACACGTCTCCAAGCCTTTGCAAAATAATATCACCCTCGCGCGCCACCTCGGTTTTACCGTCCGAAAAACTGATTTGTAATTCTCCGGATGTTACCAAGGTCAGCCCGTGCGCACTTCTGCCTGCCATTTGAATTGCTTTTCCGGGAGCATAGACGCGGCGGTAGGCAAAAGGAACAGATTTGATGCGAAAATCGTAAGCCTCCATAATTTGTTCCTCCGAAATCGAAATCTATAATCATTATAGCAGAAAATGCGCAAAAAATCAATAAAAACAGCGAAATTTATAAAAAACAAAGTGAAATACGCATTGAAAGCCGTGCGTGTAGCTGATATAATATACGTTGAACCGGCAAATGAGCGTTTTTTTAGCAGGTAAAAATTCAATCGGATGACATTTTGCTCAGCCGCTATCACAAAAGCAAAAAGGAGAGTTGTTATTATGACAAAGGAAGAATTAAAGTCGTTGGCGAAAAGTCTTGGTGCCGATCTTGTCGGTATTGCATCGATGGATCGTTTTGAAGGGGCACCCAAGGAGATGGATCCCCGTTACATCATGCCCGAGGCAAAAAGTATGATCGTTATGGGCTTTCGCGTGATGCGCGGTTCCTTGCGCGGCATTGAGGAAGGAACCTTTTTCAGCAACTATTCCGCAATGGGATACGGAGGATTGACCTATAACTATATTCCCATGACGGTCATCAACCTTTGCAAGCACATTGAGGACGAGGGCTATGAGGCAATTCCGATCGGTCACCAGAGCGATTGGCGCGGCATTGATAATCAAGGCGTTCAAAAGAAGGACTTCAGCGTTCCCGTACGCGAGGGGCTTCCCGCACCCGACGTTATGATCCATCTTCGCATCGCGGCATATCTTGCAGGACTTGGCGAGATTGGCTACAGCAAGATGCTTCTTACTCCCGAGTTTGGCCCGCGTCAGCGTATTGGCGTTGTCCTGACCGAGATGGAGCTTGAGCCCGATCCCATTTACGATGGTCCTCAGCTTTGCAACAAGTGCATGGCTTGCGTACGCGCATGTCCCGGCAACTGCATCAGCGCTACCAAAACGGTCAAGGTCAACTTGGCAGGACATGAGGTGGAGTGGGGCGATATCGATACGCTGAAGTGTAACGATACCTTCAACGGCGGCGAACGTGTAGCGCACGGCGAGGGCGGCGACTACGTTGCGGGGCGCGACGATATTACGCGCGGCTCTCACACGCCCTTCTACCACAAGCCCAAAACCGTATATCAAAGCGGTCAAGCGGTTTGCGGTGCGCGCGGCTGTACGCGTGCGTGCATGATGAGCTTGGAGGCAAGAGGTGTTTTGAAGAATCAGTTTAAAGCCCCCTTCCGCCGCAGACGTCCGTGGGACGTGGATTGGAGCGAGGACGGAAACGTCAAGTACAACGATCCTACCAAGCCCTATAACGACGGAATGTACGAGCGCGAGCCGGACTAATATCAAAATCGATCAAGGATGAAGGATCGGAGGAGCAATCTATGAGCGCAATTCCCGAGCAATACGGTATTTCTTCAAAATGGATTCGCGGGATGATCCGAGAATAGTCAAACAAAAATAAAAGGAACGCTCCAACGTGCCGCAAAACGGTGCGCGGGAGCGTCTTTTGTATAAAAAGCGCTCAAAAAACGGCAAAAAACAAAAAAATGAGGTTTCTTTTTGCGAAATTTGTGAAAAATGAACCTTGTAACCAAACCTCAAATGTGATATACTATTGCAAACGAATTTTGGAGGTTTTAAACATGAAAGAAGTATTGAAAAAATACGCCAAGCGGTATTTTATTGATGCTATGGGCGCAATGGCGTTGGGTCTGTTTGCATCGCTGCTGATCGGTACCATCTTTAATTCCATTGGAATGATACCGGGACTTTCGGTGATGGCGACCATTGGCAAGGGCGCGCAAGCGGTTGCAGGTGCGGTGATGGCGGTAGCGATTGCCGTGTCGCTCAAGGCTGACCCGTTGGTGGTGTACACCTGCGCAGCGGTCGGCTATCTGGCAAACGCAAGCGGTGGGGCAGGAGGCCCCTTGGCGGTATTGGTCATTGCTATCATCGCCGCCGAGGTGGGTATGCTCGTTTCCAAAAAGACCAAGGTCGATATTCTCGTCACGCCCTTTGTTACGCTTTTGGTGGGCGGTATTCTCAGCGTATTTTGCGCACCTTACATCGGTCAGCTCGTGGGCTACGTCAGCAGCTTTATCGGCTGGGCGACCACTCAACAGCCCCTTTTGATGGGTATTATCGTGTCGGTGGTCATTGGTATGGCTCTCACGCTCCCCATCAGCTCCGCGGCGATCTGCGCGGCGATCTATTTGAGCGGAATGCCCGCTTTTGATGCCGCAGGCGAGCTGATCCTGCGCGACTACGCAGGGCTTGCGTTGGCAGGCGGTGCGGCGGTAGCAGGATGCTGTGCCCAAATGGTCGGCTTTGCCGTGATGAGCTTTAAGGAGAACAAATGGGGCGGCCTTGTTTCGCAGGGAATTGGAACGAGTATGCTCCAAATGCCCAACATCATCAAAAACCCCCGCATTTGGATCCCCGCAACGCTCACGGGTGCCATTACGGGTCCGCTTGCAACCTGCGTTTTCCAAATGCAAATGTACGGCGCGGCAATCAACTCTGGCATGGGTACGTGCGGACTTTTGGGCCCCATCGGCATCATTTTGGGCTGGTTTGGAGGCTCTTACCCCGCAGAGGTTACGGCAATGGATTGGATCGGGCTTGTGCTCATCTGCTTCGTTCTGCCCGCGGTGCTGACGCTGGCATTCAGCGAGCTGCTCTATAAGCTCAAGTGGATCAAGCCCGGAGATTTGAAGCTTCCCGATTAAAAATTTGGAAAACTTTTGGAGAGGATTTTGTCAGGACCTTTTGAAAAAGGTCCCGACACCCCCAAAACTTTTATCGCATTTATAGAAATGACCAAACGGGAGTGTGCAGCTCCCGTTCTTTTATTTTGGGCAAAAATTTCTTTCTTCACATCACAAATCGTTCGACGCGCCCCATGCGTCGCGCTTTTGCTCCCGCGAGCGGCAAGGCACCGCCAAGACCCTATCCGCTCAGAGAGTTGTTTTGTGTGTGGTAGGGAAAGTGCGCTAATCGTTCGTTTTTATGCAACGCGCCCCTTCCGGCGCGTAAAACGCGCCACCGAAGAATTTGCTCGCAAATTCTTCGGATATGAATGCCGCCTGCGGCATTCGGAAGGGGCGCGATTTTAAGTGCTCGCACAAATTTCCATTGGTTCGCACATTTTATCCCACTGTCTGTCATCATCTGACCCGTAAGTGCGAGCATCGCATTTGACCGGTCAAGCGCAAATATGGGCTAAGCCCAAACCCTTATAACGACAGAAAGAGCAAGAGTAAAAGGAGAAATCCTTCTATTCTTGCTCTTGTTTTTCTTTCTGTCGATATGTCAACTTCGTTGACTCGATATGTTCTCGCTTTGCTCGAACTCGATATATTGTCGCT